>NZ_JANRHK010000029.1:0-26955 GCF_024733815.1 Bacteroides sp. ET336 | reverse complement strand
CTATGACAAGGACGGGCTGCTCGTCAAGGCACAGAGCGCGGAGAACCTGCTGGAATTCACCCGCGATCGAAAAACGGGACTGGTCATCGAAGAAAAACAGGGAGAATATACCGTCAGCCGCACGTATGACGCCGAAGGCAATTGTACCCGCATCACCAGCAGCCTGGGGGCGGACATCCGCCATACATACGACCGGGAGGGTAACTTGCAGGCCATGCAGTCGGGCGAAGGCTGGCAGGCATTCTGGGTGCGTGACAACACGGGGCTGGAGGTGCAGCGCACGTTCTCCGGCGGTGTGACCGTCAGGACGGAACGTGACCGTTTCGGGCGCGAGGTGCGCAAGTCCGTGCGGTCGGGCGGCATCGAGCGCGGGGCGTACCGCTACGAGTGGGGCATCGCCAACAGGTTGCTCGCCAAGGAGAACGAGCTGACGGGAACGGTCATGCGCTACGACTACGACCGTTTCGACTTCCTCATCCGCCAGGAAACGACAGACGGTTCCGAGACGGACGTGATTTACCGCGTGCCGGATTTCGTGGGCAACTTATTTGAAACGCCGGAGAGGAAAGACCGCAAGTACGGTGCGGGAGGCCGGCTGCTGGAAGACCCGTTATCCTTCTACCACTATGACGATGAGGGCAACCTCGTTTTCCGCGAGTTCAAGGAGTTGCAGGACAACGCCGTGACTCATGACCGCAAGCGCATGGAAAAAGAACGCGGCATCCGCTGCCGGGCTACGGGCATGGGATGGCTCTACGAGTGGGCGTCCAACGGCATGCTGAAGAAAGTCGTACGTCCGGACGGCAGGCCGGTGGACTTCCGCTACGACGCGCTGGGACGCCGCACCGCCAAGCGGTATTTCGGAAAGGTCACACGCTGGGTGTGGGACGGAAACGTACCGCTGCACGAGTGGTGCTATAAAGCCATTGGCTTGCAATCGGACGAAAAGGAAAACACTTCTCCAAAAGAACCGGCAGAAGATATCACTACCTGGGTGTTCGAGGAGGGTACGTTTGTGCCTGCGGCAAAGATACATGGTGGCAAGCAGTATTCCATCGTGTCCGATTACATGGGCACACCCATCCAGATGTACGACGGGCAGGGGAACAAGACCTGGAACTGCATGCTGGATATCTACGGTAAAGTACTTGCCGTTGATAAGGGAACGGAGTTTGATTGTCCATTCAGGTTTCAGGGGCAGTATGCGGATAAGGAAACAGGATTATACTATAATAGGTTCAGATATTATAATCCCTATAGCGGAAATTACATTAATATTGATCCAATAGGGTTAAAAGGAGGTGCTTTAGTATATAGTTATGTACAGAATACCAATGGCTGGATTGATTTTTGGGCACTTGCACCATGGGGAGTCGGTTCAGAGGCTTTTAATAAATGGTGGGAAACTGCGACAAAAGAAGATATCGAAAAAAACATCAAAGCAGTCAAAAAACATCTAAGAGGTGGAGGTGGTATGCATGAAATGTTTCCAGTAGCAATTGCAGTAGAAGCCAAAAGATTAGGTTTCACTGCAACAGAACTTAAAGTTATGACTATACCAACAAGGGGGTTAAAGTTCGAATATGGTGGTATGATAGGACTACATCATCGTTCTTCTGCTAGTAAATTGTTTCATGATGATTTAATTGATCAATTGAAGAGTGCAACTACAAAAGAACAAGCAAAAAATATTATCACAGACATGCATAATAATCATGTTATAGGTTATAATTCTAAAAAAGTGACTTTAAATACACATTAATATGGAAAAGAATATACTTATTTGGATTGGTCAATTTGATTCAGAGGTAAATTTTGCTCAATATTTGGATCAATCAGAATTTCAGCAATGGTGGAAAAAATACGATGAGGACAACTTAGAATTAAGTTGCCAATTTTGTAAAGAACTTGGTATCTCAAGTTATGATGAAGATTTTTTGATAATAAAATATTGTCCACATGGGTTTGATGAATTATTAAAATTAATTCCCGCTAGTACTGAAGATCTGGAAAAAAAATGTAAAGCAAAAAAAATTAATCAAGCAAATTCTGTTATCTGTTACAATGCAGGTGAAGACATTTCATTTCAACAAGCAGATAATGCTAAATCTATGTACTTTTTGGGAACTTTTCAATTTGAAATATCAGAAGTTAATAGTAAATATTCATTTGCTGGATTACAACATATGACCTGGGCTGGTATTACAAACAAAAGCAAAGAAGAATTTATGCAATACTTCAATCAAGACAAATATCTTGAAGAACTTAATCTATTTAATGAAGGAAAAATAACGAAACGACCTGATCCTAATATAAGATGCCAGTTTTGTAAGGATATAAACATCGATTTTTATCATCCAGAATTTTTAAATGTAAAAATCGAAGAAAAAATTGTGGACGCAACGGAACTTGTACAATTAGTTGTAAATGATGAGCAATTAAATGATGTCATAGATTTTGTATTAAAGAAAAAAAATGTAACAAAAGTGAATTGTGTATTTAGTTATATACCAAATGGATTTCGTGATAAAAAGAAAGATAAAAAAGCTCTCATATTTAACAAAGAGTTTATAGGTCGTCGCAATAAACCTAAAAATTATGTTGATGAATTAGATGAATACAATGGCTTGACTTATTTAGGGGCCTTTATGTGGGATTAATCGTTTCCTAATTATGGATATCTTTTCTAAAGGCATTATTATATCTAAAATGGTAGTCATAGTAGGTATTGCTATTCCTTTTTAATTGGAGGCATTTAACTAATAGACGATAAATATGAATCAACCCGTCTAATAAAGCTCAGTGTTCTACCAGTTGATTATCCCACTAAACAATTAAGGTTTCGGACTTCAAACTAGCCGAAAACGAGCATCTTCTAAATAAATATACTAATAAAAGATTTGTATAGAACTATATGCACAGATATTATGGAAGCTAAATATATTCATTATTTGATTAAGATGTTTGACTGCTTTATTGACAACAGTAATAAAAATCTTTCCGAAATCCGTCCGTTCAATACTAGTTGATATCCATCTATCGAGCGTCTTAAATATATTCTAGATATCAAAAGTTGGTATTTGGAACTTTCAGAGAGCCGTTAGGGAACATACCATACCCCGTAACAATTTTTTTTAACGGGCTATAATCCTGTTTCCGGCAGTTTCAATTATCACTATAACATTTTTATATTATATTTACAATAGACCGTTTGTCTTATTTTAATATATAAATAAATGAATATGAAATATTTGACAGAGAAAATAAAAAGGATAATGGCCGCATTCGAGCATAGTCACTACGATTATATGATGTTTAAAGAATATGGAACGCCTGATTTTTCCAACTTGTCTCAAGAAGAACTCTATGACTATGAAGTAGAAGAACAAGAAAGAGAAGAATTCTTGATTTACATGGCGAAAAAGCTACTCACTTTGGTACAAGCTTATATTGAAGCAAAACATCTTCCCAACTATTATAATGCTTTTCTTGCAGAAATTATACCATTCTACAAAGAAGGAAAAATGTTGTCGGGGACAGTAGATATGGATAGTGAACTGATGCTTGTTTACAGAAGATATTTGGAGGCTTTCGATGATTTTAGTATTATAGATGCACGTAAAGAATTTGAAATTCTGGAAAATATTTTAGATAGTACAGCTACGCTGCTTAAAGACTTTGGAATACAGCCAAAATCTGAGCCTGAGGTGTACAAACCAATGATTAAAATCTGTAAAACGGCATTTCCTGACAATAAAGATTGTAGCCATTATAAATTTCAGAAAACAGCCAAATGTTATCATCCGGACATATTGATACCTTCATTGGAATGTGCAATCGAATTCAAGTATGTGAATGATGAAAAAGAGCTCAACAGGACTATGGACGAGATTCTGGCAGATGTCGAAGGCTATAAAGGGAATCCTTCGTATTCTGTTTTCTACGCCGTCTTTTATGCGACAAATTCCTTTTGTTCATCCAAAAGATTCAACAGCATGTGGGCAGAAAAGCATTTTCCGGAAAATTGGAAAGGGATTTATGTCCAGGGTCGTCAATAAACTCGTTGCTGATTAGGGCACCTCGTTTAGAATACAATCATATTTTATATGAACAATATCTACCGTCATATTCCCTTTTTTACTTATTTAAGTTGGATGCTTTTTGTTTTTCAATTAACTTTGTAACAGTTTTATTAATCAGAAGTTTCAATGATAAACAGTATAACATTAGCAGGATTTACCAGCTTCATCGACAATAGTTTCTCATTTGTCAATGGAATCAATGTCCTTATTGGCAAAAACGGTACGGGAAAGACACATGTGCTCAAATGCTTAGCTTCTGCCTTGCAGGCACGTCACGATTTCCTTGCCAAGCAAACTACTTCCAGAGAACAGTTTGAATACATATTGGCAGAAAACGTCACCCATTATTTCAAACCGGATTTCATCGGCAATCTGGTAAACAAGAGTATGGTGGCAAGTAAAGCATTTGTAAAGGTTGCAGTGGACGACAAGGATTTGGCATTCAGCTTTTCTGCTACATCCAAGACAACAGTCAAGATAGAGGGAGACGACAAATGGGGCGAGTGCCAGTTCATCTATATTCCGCCGCGTGAGATGTTTTCCCTGTTTGAGGGGTTTATAGGATTGAGCAGCAAACGTGAACTTTCATTCGATCAGACTTACATCAATCTGGCGCACTCGCTTGCTCTTCCCGTTTTGCGCGATATAGAAGGCAATCCCTTAAAGTCGGCTATCGAATTGTTAGAGCGTGAATTGGGTTTCAAAGTGCTTCAGATGAACGGCCGTTTTTACATACAGACGGCTGAGGGAAACATGGAAGCCCACTTGGTGGCTGAAGGGTTGCGCAAACTGGCATCCATCCTTTACCTTATCCTGAACGGTGAAATCAATGCCAAAACAATTTTGTTTTGGGATGAGCCGGAGTCCAATCTCAATCCGGCTCTCATCCGGGTGGTAGCCGAGTTTATTCGCGAACTTCAGAAGTGTGGCTTGCAGATTTTCATCGCCACGCATGATTACCTGCTTACACACATGCTTTCCTTGTATTCTGAGTACAAAGAACACACGGGTGTATGTGTTCGTTTCTTCGGATTGCACAAAGAAGAAGGCAGAATAGTAGTCGAAGAAAGCGATACGCTCACAGCCATACAGAATAATCCGATTCTGGAGGAGTATGCGGCATTCTATGATTTGGAACAGAAATACATGAGCAGCTATGAGTGATTTTCAGGAGAGCGGCATCAATTTCAGTTTTCAAGATGCCAGTTGGGTGGTCGTCAAGTACGATGAACATATCGCGCACCGAAAGGTGGAAAAGGTTCTCAAGCCTACAAAGGCGGTAGATTTCATGGGCATTCATGAGGAGAAACAGTTATTTCTGATTGAAGTCAAAAACTATCGGGGACATACCCGCGATGAAAGCACTCGTGCAGTGCTTAATGCCGGAGGCGAAGAATTGATGCGGAGGATTGCCGTCAAGGTTAGGGATTCGATTGCCACTGCCACAGGTGCCGCACGCTTTTCTACCAATGACGAAGAGTTCTTCACACAGATAAATAGTCGGTTGCTTGACAGCGGTGTTCAACTGACTATTATCGCTTGTATCGAATGGGACGAAGCCAATCAGGTGGAGCGCAAGGCACGAATGGGCATTTGGCTGCAAAAGTTGAAACAAAAGCTGGTATGGCTGCAGCCGGTCAAGGTTTCTGTCAACTCGGTTTCCAATATCACCGGAATTTTACCGGATGTACAGGTTTCCTTTGCATAAAATGTAGCATCTGGTTTGAAAATTTTTTTATGCAGTGTTTTCGGCGAAAATCGGAACAGACAAATCTGCATAGCTGCTTACCTTTGTACCGTTAATACGAAGTTTCACTTAATACCGATTTTAATTATGGTAGATAGTCAAAAAATTAGGTTCCTCAACGAGGTGGTCTCTAAGTCCAGACCGCAGAATGTGGATTACACACCGCACAATGGTCGTTTTTGCGTCCTCCTCTTAGCATTACAACCCATAGATTGGGTAAGTATCCAGCAGCGTGATTTCAAACTTACGGGAGAACTGAAAGAAAATGAGTCGCTTTCCGTCACCCTTATTGTCGGTAGCGAAGCACTTTTCAGCATCTCAGATCTTCCTTATGTGGCACCTCAAGGCGACCGTACACCTATTTTTCAGATTCTCCGCGCTTCCATTTGTTGTGCGTATGGGGCATTGCGTTTGCCTTATCTGCACCGCAATATACGCAAAATCGATGGAAAAGATTTCCCTTTGGTAAAGACGGATCCGGCACAGCGGATAAATTCGGAAGCCGGTTTTATGAAGCGGTTGGCAAAAGTAAGCAGCGATGCCAAACGTCATATAAAGGCACGTGCAGTATTGGTTCATCCTGCCTCAAGCCGGTTGAAGAATATCATTTCTTATTATAAGGAGTACGAGACAGGCACATATAGTCAAATCAATGCTTCGCTGGAGGCCTTGAAATCTTTTGCTCCTGATAGGAACAATGTGGAGGGTGGTACGCCCGATGTATTCGCATGGGACTACTATTCAGACGCCCCTGGCGAAGCCTACAATCTTCGCATGGCTGCGCTCAATGCCAATAGCAAAGCGAAAGAACGTTTTTGGTGGGATTATTTAAAGCTGAACATTTTCCTGAGCGATTCCGAATACGATGCCGCTTATTATGTGTTGATGAATCGTTGGCAGGTTCCCGTAATTCAAAAGTGGATAGCCGAATACCGGGATAAAGGGTATTATGAATCTCAGCGGGCACAGGATTATCTCCTCTTCTATGTCAAGGCAAGCGAAAAGGCTCCGGTCCGTGTCTTGAATTCCCAGGGAGTCCCGGTCAAAATCAAAATGATTCCGCGATAGCAAGTATTTATCACTGCATTTAGGGTAAAGCCGAAACACTTGTTAACACATAGGTGACAATTGTTTCGGCTTTTGCTTTGTTTCTATTAAGAATTCTTATACTTTTGTCCTGAAAACAAAACCGACTGGACGGTTTAATAATACGGAAGTAACCATGATATGTGAGACATGTGCCAAAGATTTGGTCTTGGCGTTGGCAGCAGCTATTTTAGGTGTTGCCTTTCCTTTGCTGGTTGGAGCCATCCAACGGATTGATGACAAATACGGCTCAACCCGCTTGGTAGGTTTGTTCGCAAAAGAGCGAGCAACAATCTGCTTTTGTCTTTTTCTGATAGCAACCATTATTGAGTTGTTCGCCTACATCGTAATCTTGCCCAAAGATTGGGAAGTCAGGTTGGCAGATACGATATGGTACGAGGCATGGGGCTACATGGCGGCTGTTTGTTGCATCGGTATGGTCGTGGGACTATTATGGGTAGTTTACCTGATTCGGGTTTATTACGATGCGCCGAGATTACAGAAAAGATTGCTGCAAGGCAATGTTAGCCTGGAAAAAAGGAAGGCATGGTTCGAACTTTGGGCTGCGATAATTAAAAAGACAGACAACATCGATGTTTTAAGACCCTGTTATCAGTCCTATTATGAATGGATTATTAATTATCGGCTGGGAAAGGAAAAGAAAGAGGTGGAATACCCGCCCGAATTATACGATGGAGTGATAGCCATTAACGAAATCTTATGTGCTTCAAAGAAAAAAGTTGTATCCATTCACAACGGGAATGATATTATAACCGCTCTTTGGGATGATTTTCAGCAGACCCAACTCTCAGAAAAGACCTATCATGTGATATGGACTTGCCTGTTCCAACAGTTGCACTATAAACACTATGATTGGCTGATTGTTTACTGGAGGATGGCACATCAGCATTTGCTATTTTCTATGCAGAGTTATTATGAGGGAGAGCGTATCCAGGACAACAAGGGGAACTTTGTAACCATTACAGCAGAAGAGGCTTCCAAAAGAGAAAGTGATAGGAAAAAGTTCAAGGAATTTCACACGGCACTGGGGGCTATGCTCCTGTATAAAAAGGAATATGGACTGCTGAAGCAAATGTTATATTACTCCAATGCGAAGCCTCCGCAATATGTTTTGTTATATAACGATTTGGCAGAAATCATCCCCGCCTTTATGGAATTGGTAGCAGACACATGGGATAATCCGTTCAGATTAGAGCGTGATTATCCGTTTCCGGATCTTCAGTCGGGAGTCCGTAACAACAGCATCATCAACGGCTGGATTCAGAGATACTTGGCATTAATGGTCATGCGGTTGTACACGCTTCCGCAAGACTATACCTATAGGAATTATTTGTTTGCATTGCCTGATACGCCTGCAGAGTTGGCAACCAAACAGGCATGGCTGGATAATATCCCGTTATTGAAAACACGCTTGCAAGAGGTGTCAAAGGCAGATTGGTTACAAGAGGTGTTGGAAGAAGATGCCACATCCTTAAATATGTATCAGCGTATGAAGCAGCTTTCCGGCTGGTTGGATGATTTTAAAGACCAGCTTCAGGGGAAGATACAAAAACAAAGGCAAGACCAACCATTGTCTGACAAAGAAGTTCGTGAGTTCAATGATATCGCTATAGCTATGACCAATCGCAATCTTGCTGCATACCGTGCTGCATTATCTGGTAACGTAACGCAAAACTTCAGTGAATACGATATTCATGCTGTCATCCGGGAAGTTGAACCGTTGGAAGCTTTTGCAGATGAAAAGACGATTTCCTATATCAATATCAAGGAAAGTTTGAGTGCCATGTTGTTACACATGTTCAGGGGATATCTGTTAAACACTTTCATGTTTCAACGCCCGCTGCAATACCGTGTCTTTACAGAAAATATGGATATGGCTATAAAAAAATTGCAGCTTAACAGAGATGAACATCTCATTCTCTGTATCGGACTGGATACATTATCTATATGGAAAGATGCAAATCCACTGTCTGAGGGAAGATTTACCACTTCAGATGGAATCGAAATTCAAGAATTGCTAGGAGAATTTAATTCGCCAATGGACAGGAGTTTGGTCATCTTGAACAAATGCGATTTGCCACAATTGGAGTTCATGCCTCCATCCGATGGTATAAAAGAAAAATTTCATTTGGAGAAAATTGATGATGCATACCAGTTGTACACATCGGTAGTAAAGTTAAAAGAGGACGAAGAGTTGTATGACCTCGCACGTCGAAGAGGAACCTATTCTTCGAAACAGTTACAGGAATCTGTGATGGTCAGTGCTGATATTAACGCAAGAGTTCGGTGGAAGTTATATACACACATGGTACAGATAAAAGTACTATATCAGTATCTGGATAATGGAAGTGACAATGTAAACAGCATCTCCCCTTTCAACAGATACTACAGTAAAAAGGCATAGGAATACGTCTCATTCGAAAATTCCACTTTTGTTTGAGCCTTCCTATGCCTACAAACCGACTAATCGGCTTGTCTTGTGGCAAATATAGTGAAAAAAAGAAGAATATTATTCTTTGGATATAATTTAAGAAACGTATCAATTTAATATTTCACTATTAAGGCATTTAGAGTTCAAAAATATACCCGCAAATTATAAAAACTCATTTTTAAGTTTTATTTTTGCTGGAAAAATTAAATTTATGAAAGGTTCAAAAGGCTCAGAAACAAAAGCATTGATAAGGGAAGCCGCATTTAAACAGTTTCTGTCAAAAGATTACAGTATGGTTCCCTTAAAAGATATAGAAAAAAGTCTTAATCTGTCTAGAGGTTGCATGTCATATCATTATCCGACAAAACAAGAATTGTTTATGGATGTCATTGATCAATACATTATACGTAAGCAAGATGTTGAGAATAAAATGAGAATGTCTACAACTTTATCACTGTATGAATTCATAGAATTATATATTGACAGAGTACAATATACTATGGATTATTTGTCACAGTTTGTCTTGCCCGATGCCAATACAAATGGAACGCGTGCATATATGAACTTAATTCTGCAAGCTGAAAAATTCTATCCGAATTTTACTAAAGAAACAACAATCATTACACAAAAAGAATTATTGTTATGGGAAACAGTATTAAAGCATGCACAGAAAAACGGAGAAATAGGTGAGCAGCATGATTGCAGAAAACTAGCTAAACAGTTTAAATACATTTTCTTTGGGCAATCTTACAATGATGCTTTGGAAAATGGATTAAATATACCAAAACTAAAAGAACAGTTTTTGTTTATATATGGTTTAATTAAAGTATAATTATGATGAAAAACGAAGTATTTATCACATCTACAGCTACTTACTTCCCTAATTCTCCTGTAACTAATGATTGCATGGAGAATTATTTAGGCTTGATTTCCGGAGTGAACTCTCGTGTGAAAAATATTGTGTTAAGGCAAAATGGAATAAAACAGCGTTATTATGCACTCAATACAAAGCAGGAAATGACGCATACTAATGCTGACTTAGCAGTTCAATCGATTCATAGGCTGTTAAAAGAACATTTATCTACGAAAGATATAAATCTATTGACTTGTGCGACAGCAAGTCCAGATCAAGTGTTGCCTTCTCATGCTTCTATGGTACATGGCTTGTTAAAAAACAAGCCAATGGAGATTTTTTCTGCTTCAGGAATTTGTCTCTCATGCATTCAAGCCTTTAAAGTTGCATATTGGGGAATCCTGGTTGGAGAGAAAAAAAATGCAGTTTGTAGTTGTTCTGAATTAGCATCTGCGGGATTGCTTTCTAAAAATTATGATATAGAATATGAGAAATGTGCTAATTTGGGTACAAAACCATACATGGCACTTGAAAAGGATTTCCTCCGGTTTATGTTGAGCGATGGTGCCAGTGCTGTATTGCTTCAAGACAATCCAGGAATGGGGAAGGCATTGCGTGTAGAATGGGTAGAAATGACTTCTTATGCAAATGAACTTCCTACCTGTATGTTTATGGGAGCAGAAAAATCAGAAGATGGCGAGCTGAAAAGTTGGAAAAAATTCGATAGTCAAGATCTTGTAAATCGCTCCATATTTACAGTCAAACAAGATATCAAGCTGCTGGAACAATATGCCGTACCATATTGGGCTAAACATATCAAATCTTGTTTGGAAATGCACAGTGTTTCTCCGGATTCTATTTCTTACGTTATTCCCCATGTTTCATCTATGTTCTTCTATGATAAGATAATCAATGAATTGAAAAATGTGGGGGTGGGAATTGATGAAAGTAAGTGGTTTACCAATTTGCCTAAAGTGGGAAACATTGCATCTGCGGCTATTTTTGCGGCATTGGATGAGTTTTGGAGAACACATGAACTTAAATCCGGTGAAAAAATTTTGCTGTTAGTACCTGAAAGCGGACGCTTTTCTTATGGAACCGTATTATTAAGTGTAGTCTAAATTTGGAAATTAGCGGCAAAAACTTTATCTTTGTCCCTCGTATAAAATAAAGCTTGATACATTAAGTACAGGTGTCATATTCATCTTTCAAACGAAAGTGGAAATTTCAAAAAGACGAGATGGTATATGATGACTTGCGCTATACATTGTCATATAGCACAGGTGCGTCAATACGTCTTTAGCTTTTTCCACTAGCTGTTTGAGTCTTGATTGCGTCTGTGCTATTTTTCAATGTTACGCGCAGTTATAAAATGGATCCGGACTTAAAACGAAAGATAATCAATGAAGCATACAGGCTATTCATTGCAAAAGGTATAAGAAATACTTCATTTTGCGATGTAGCTTTGGCTGTGCATAAGTCCAAGGGGGCGGTTATCCATCATTTCCCTTCTAAAAAACAATTGGTAGATGCTGTCATCCGTTTGCGCTTTTTCCCTGCTTCTAAGCTTACCTCGGAAATGGCATCCAGCCCGCACGAAAATTGGAATGAATTCACTCTTTTGTATAGGAATCCTATTGAACGTGCAATATCTGATTTCCCCGAGGAGTTGAAAGGAAACGGCTTGATGCATTATTTGCAATTTGTATCTTCTGCTGGTGAATACATGGATGAGTTTTCCCGTTTGTATCAGGAGTTGCTGTTTCAAGAACAGAACTTTCTTTTGGAAGTAGTTTATAAGGCATCACGGGAACATAAATTGGCTGTACATGACGCATATAGTTTTAGCCGGCAGTTTTTCGATTCTTCTATTGGAAAAACTTTCTTATGTTCGCTCTGAAAAATACTTCTGGGACACATCTGTATCTTCCCTTTTTGATTCCTCAATCTTATAGTTACAACTCAATCTAAAATACTGTATAATTGTTATTTATGCTCTATTTTGAATTTGTCGTATGCTGACTTTAGGATGATTTTTGAGGCATTTTCACTTGTGTAGTGAGAAAGATAGTGGATGACCTGATGAAGAAAGCGGTAACTTCCCAGTAAATCATCCAAAGCACACCGAAAATGAATACATCACCCCCAAAAACTTTTTGTAGAAATTCAAAACATAGGAACTAGATATGGATATCTGTTTTTTTATTCCTTGAAAAAGTCTATCTTTGCAAATAAATACCGACTGGTCGGTTTATATAATAAGTGATGACGAAGAATCTTCGCTATTTGTTGCAGGCCGATTTTTGTCTATATAAGCAATGAGTAACAAAGAGAAAATGTAAATGAAAATCAGTTTGTACCCCCGGTCTCTTCTGGCAAAGATTGCTGTAGGATATGCCGTTATACTTTTAATCATAGGAAGTATTATATATACAGGTATTTATGAATGGAAAGAGCGCAAAGTAAGGGAACAGGAAGCCAGACAGATCAGTAGCCGTAAACAGGAGATACATGATGTATATGTTAGGATGCTCGAACTTTCTTCCTTCTCGGAAACTTTCATAGAATGGGAAACGGAGGACTTACAGGCTTACCATAGGCAAAGGCTGTCTGTTGATAGTCTTTTGTGCAACCTCAAAGGTTGGTTGGTCGATGCGCATCTTGACAGCATCCGCAGATTATGGGAAGATAAAGAACAACTTATGGGGCAATACATGGTGACGGTACGTATGAAAGAGGACATGGACAGGAAGATTGCCCGGCAGATACCGGAAATAGCTCGTCAAAGTATGCTGGATGATGGTAATAAGAAGCGTAACTTTTGGAAAAGACTCTTCAGAAAGCGGAAGAATGACAGGCCTTCCTCTACGGCTTCCCGCTTGTACGATTTGGACAGAAATGTTGTAGATAGGCAACAGGAATACACGCGCAGGCTATTAGGGCAGGCGGATAGTCTTGCGGGAAAAAACAGGGAACTGAACGGACAGCTGAGGGCTATGCTCAGATACATGGACAGAACACTTTTGAAAGAACTGAAACAGAGAGAAGACAGGATAGCTGAGGCAGAAAAGCGTTCTTTTGCCACTACCAGTGGGCAAATCGCAATCATGGTGCTGCTGCTTGGAGTATCGTATGCAGTTATACATCGGGATATGGCACGTATCAATAGGTATAAAAGACAACTGGAAAAAACGGTCGGGCAACTGGAAAAGACCGTTTCTGAAAACAAGGTCTTGATTGAAGCCCGGAAAAGGATCATGCTGACTGTTACTCATGATTTACGTACGCCGCTTACTGCCATCGGCGGCAATATTGAACTGCTTTTAACAGAAGAAAACAAGGCTAAACGGGAGGAATACATCAGGACGATACGCCAAGTTACAGACCGTATGGCTTCCATGTTGGCCGGACTGCTGGATTTTTTCAGGTTGGAAAGCAATAAGGAAAAGCCGAACCCGGTTCCTTTCAGGATTCAAAGCATTACCGATGCATTGCAAGCAGAATTTATGCCTTTGGCTATCGAAAAGGGATTGAGGTTTGAGGTGGAGAATGGCTGTGATGCCGTAGTGGTGGGCGACAAGAAGCGGATTCTCCAGATTGGTGCCAATTTATTGTCTAATGCGGTTAAGTTCACTTCACAAGGCAAGATAACCCTTCGAACTGACTTTTCAGGTGGAGTCTTGTCTTTGGAAGTTGAAGATACAGGCACAGGAATCAGTGAGGAAGAACAGATGCGCATCTTTACAGCTTTTGAAAGGTTGCCGAATGCCGTTACCGTGGAAGGAGTCGGATTAGGACTGGCTATCGTAAAAGGGCTGGCGGAATTGCTGGGTGGAAAAATAAAATTGAATAGCCGGCTGGAAAAAGGAACTTGCTTTACGTTCTTGCTTCCTTTATCCTTAGCGGAAGAGATGCCTATGGAAAGCGGAGAAAAAATTTCAAGGGTGCTTCCGTTTACGGTATTGGCATTGGACAACGATGAGGTATTGTTGGCCATGATGAAGGAAATGTTTATCCGTCAGGGAGTACAATGTACCGTGTGCGCAAACGTGCGGGACATGATCGAACACTTACGATACCAGAATTATGATGTATTGATTACTGACTTGAAAATGCCACAGATGAATGGGTTTGATGTGCTTAAATTATTGCGGATGGCAAATGTCGGCAATTCACGTACGATTCCGGTCATCGCAGCTACAGCAACCGGAGGCGATATTTCCGGCTTGTCTGAGGCTGGGTTTGTTGCTTGCTTGCGAAAGCCGTTCTCCGCAGATGAACTGATGCGGGTATGTGTAGGATGTCTGGGAAATAAGAGGCAGGAAGAGCGGGTGGATTTTTACGCATTATTAAAATGTAGTAACGGACGGGAAATGCTTGATACGCTGATCCGCCAGACACGTGATGATATGGATGCGATGAGGAAATGTTTGGAGAAGGAAGACCGGAAGGCTTTGAACGATTGGATACATCATTTGAGCAGTTCTTGGGAAATGATCCATGCGGCCAAACCGCTACGCGAAATGTATGAAAAACTCCATCAGATGCCGGAATGCACGCATGAGGAGCTTGTTTTGGCATTTCAAAATATAATAGATAAAGGAGGAGAAATAATTAAGTTGGCACAACAAACTATACAGGCTTATGAGGGTGATAGTTATAGAGGATAACATATTGTTCTGCGATTATATTTGTGGTTATTTGCAAAAGGCGGGATGGAAAACAGTAAAAATCCATCACCTTGCGCAGGCAAGAAGATTTATGCTCTCTTCTCTGGGTGAAGAAGATACCCTCTTGGCCGATTTGAGATTGCCGGACGGTGAAAGCACATCTTTGCTGGAATGGATGCGGAAACAGGGATATTCCCAACCTTTTATCATCATGACACAGTATGAGGATATACATGCGGCAATCCATGCGATGAAGTTAGGGGCCGAGGACTATATACTGAAACCATTGATAGAAGACAAGTTGCTGCCTGTAATGGAAAAAATAAGGAGCAGGAATCTGTCGTTTTCCAAAGTGATATACGAACGGAAAAGCAAAGCGTTCAATGAATTGTACCATTACATCCGTTTGGTTGCACCTACGGATATGTCCGTGCTTATCTGGGGGGAAACGGGAACTGGAAAGGAACATTTGGCCGGCAATATACACAGGCAAAGTTTGCGGGCCAATAAGCCTTATGTGACAGTTGATTGCGGTATGTTACCCAAAGAACTTGCCGCATCCGCTTTTTTCGGTCATGTTAAGGGGGCTTTTACAGGAGCCTTGAAAGAAAAGGCCGGATATTTCCAGGAAGCGCATGGCGGCACATTGTTTATTGATGAGGTGGAGAATCTTCCGCTTGAGACACAGCAGATGCTGTTACGTGCCATGGAAGAACGCAGGTATCGGCCGGTAGGAGGCGGACAGGACAGGAGGTCAGACGTACGCATCATTGCGGCTACCAATGAAAACCTGCACAAGGCAGTGGCGGAAAAGCGTTTCCGGGCAGACCTCCTTTATCGTTTGCAGGACTTTACGATGACGGTGCCTGCGCTGTGCCACTGCCCTGAAGATATTCTTCCGTTGGCTGATTTTTTCCGGCGACAATATAGTGAAAAATGGCAGTTGGAAGTTTCTGATTTTGACGAGCCGGCTAAAAGAATGTTGTTGGAACATAGCTGGCCGGGCAATGTGCGTGAATTGAAACAAGTGGTTCAGGCAGCGGTGGTGCTAAGTGAAGGGCAATGTATTTCTTCCAGGTACTTGAAGATAACCCCGACTTTAGGACCGGAAACAATGAAAGTCGGTAGAAATAGTAAGAAAATGCAGTCTCTCTTGCAGGAAGAAGAGCAAGCAGAACAACAGATAAGGCAGGCAATTGCCGAATCAAACGGGAATTTGACCCAGGCAGCGGCATTGTTGGGAATCAGCCGCCCGACACTGTACAAAAAGATGAATCGCTATGGTATATCAAATCAATAAAATATAGAGGATATTCCAATTTTCCCCCTTCCATCAAAGGTAATTCCGTTTCCGTTTTGCCAGCCGCGTTTCCGCCGGTTTTCGTGAGAATTTTCATAACCGGCTTCGCCGGGAAAATTCTCACGAAAAAGAACGCGGCGGCAACCGGAAACGGAATTAAGGAATGATTACAGGGGCAAAACTGCGACCGACGCGACGCATGAATGATTCTGAGCAACAGGCAGAGGCCTGATTTTTGACACCAGTCTTCAAACTAACAGAAATTCTCCAGTTATACATTACTTTCGTTGTTGGGCATCCGGTATCTTAAAGTTTACAGGGGGCTTCCAGCTCCCTCTGCTCTGCATGGCTTGGGCTGTGCGCAGCATCTGTCCTTTCCTTTATTCGTTCCTATCCGCTTATTTCTCTTGTGCTTCATCCGCATTTGTTTTTCACCCACATTTTTCCCTTTTCCCGGTCTGTTCCATGCTCTTTCCTGACATTTGAAGACACCTGATGACATGTAATGCCACTTTTTTAAAAATCAAAGGATTATCCAAATTATGTCTCTACTTTTGACGTGTCAAAACAAACCGTTAACACCTAAAAACGACGCGTATGACACAGAAAAGAGAAATGGAAAAAGAACCAAAAATGAAGCGTGCCCGCAAAGCTGCCGCCAAACCGGCAGCAGAGTCCGCGCCCTATGTGGAGCAAGTCAGCGAACTGCTGATGATCCACAATAAGAATGACCCGAAGGCCGGTGTCCAGACAGTCAGCGAGGCAGATGAAAAAGGCAACTGCAAGACTGTGCCTGCTGATGAAAGGCATGAGAACGAGTTCCTGAAGTTTGACAAGAATTCGAGCATACTCGAAAATTTCATTAAGAATTTCTGGAGCCAGTTCCGTGAACCGACCCACTTCCGCCTGATTCGCCTGACTTTTCAGGATTACAAGCGTAACAGGCAGGCCATAAAGGATTTGGCGGAAGGAAAACAGACGGACGCAGTGAAAGAGTTCCTCAAGCACTACGAGATCCGTCCGAAAAAGCAGAAGGAGGAACAAAACAAGAATCTAAAACAAGATGCGACAATGGCAAAGAAACAGACAGTGAACGAACAGCCGGCGGCAGCGCCCCAGTATGCCGAACAGCACACCGAAGTACAGCAGGCCGCGCAACAGTCCGCACAGCAGCCCGTACAGGAAGAACAGCCGCAGGGACCCTCCTACCGGTATAACGAGAACATGATAGACTGGGAAGGGCTGAAAAATATCGGGGTATCCAAAGAGATGCTGGAACGTATGGGAGTGCTTGACGGCATGCTCAAGGGGTACAAGACCAACAAGCTGGTGCAGCTGTCATTGAACCTGCCCGGGTTGGCGACCGTCCGCATGGATGCCCGCCTTTCCTTCATGAGCAACCCGAACGGCGAGGTGACGCTGGGCATTCACGGCATCCGCAGGGAACCGGAACTGGAACGCCCCTATTTCGGGCATATCTTTACGGAAGAGGACAAGAGGAACCTGCGTGAGTCGGGCAACCTGGGGCGTGTGGTAAATCTGGACTTCCGGAACAACGGCAATGCCGAACCTTGCCTGGTCTCGCTGGACAAGGTGACGAACGAACTGGTGGCGGTACGTCAGGAGCATGTGTTCATTCCGGATGAGATCAAGGGGGTGAAGCTGGAACCTGACGAGATTGCCCGCCTGAAAAACGGGGAGGCCGTCTATGTGGACGGCATGACGTCCAAAAATGGCAAGGAGTTCAACGCCACCATCCAGTACAGCGCGGAACGCAGGGGCATCGAATATATTTTCCCGAAGGACCAGGTGTTCAACCAGCAGACATTGGGAGGCGTCAAGCTCTCGCCCGAACAGCTCAAGATGCTTAGCGAAGGGCACACCATCCTGGTGGAGGATATGAAACGCAGCAACGGAACCACATTCTCGTCCTTTGTGACACAGGACCCGGAAACCAGCCAGCTGAAGTACACGCGGCATAATCCGGAAACGGGTGAGATCTACATCCCGAAAGAAATCAACGAAGTCCGCCTGACACCGGAAGACAGGGAGGCATTGCGCAAAGGCCAGCCCGTTTTCCTGGAGAACATGATTTCACGCGACGGCAGGGAGTTTTCCTCTTTTGTGCGCCTGAACATGAACAACGGGTATCCGCAGTATTCGCGCACGCCGGACGGATTCAGCGAGCAGCAGGAAGCCAGGATTCCTGCGGAAGTCTACGGCAAAGTGCTTTCGGCCAAGGAACGGGCGGACCTGCAGGACGGCAAGGCGGTGCTTCTTTCCGGCCTGAAAGGAAAAAACGGAAAGGAGTTTTCCTCCTATGCCAAAGTCAATCCGAGCACCGGCATCCTGAATTTCTACCAGGAAAATCCGGACCGGAAACGGAACATCTCACGAAACGCGGCACAGGCTGAGACCACCCAGTCCCAGCAACAGAAACGCAGTGCAAAACAGGCAGTCTGACAGAAACATCATTCATTCACGAACCCTTCTAAACAAGAACAATATGGGAAAGAAAAGCAACTGTATTTTTTCAGAAACCGACATGGACTGGACACGGCTTCAGTCTTTCGGAATCAGCAGACAGCAACTGGAAGACAGCGGCAATCTTGATCCGCTCCTTTCCGGAGAGGAGACAGCCGTCCTGTCCGTCCATTTGAGAACGGCCCTCATCGACCTGACGATGGATGCCACCATCCGCCTCGTGCGCAGTACGGACGGAAATGCGCTCATGGAAATCAACGGGGTCAGCCCTGATAACGGATCTTTTGAAGAATAACGATGGTCAAACCCGTTTCCCCGTGCTTCAGGCACGGGGAAACACCAATAACAAATAAAATGGAACATACACTCATATTGACAGACAAGCCCGAAGTGGGCAAGACAATAGCAAGAATCATAGGCGCGGACAAGCGCGGGAACGGATACATGGCAGGAGGCGGCTACATAGTGACCTGGACCTTCGGAAACATGCTTTCCCTGGCCATGCCGAAAGACTACGGCAAGGCACGTGTGGAGCGGAAGGACTTTCCGCTGGTGCCCCGGCCCTTCCAGCTGATGGTCAAGCATGTCCGTACAGACAACGGCTGGATTCCCGACATCAATGCGGTCAAACAGCTCAAGGTCATCGAGAAATTGTTACCGGAATGTTCCCGCATCATTGCCGCCACGGATGCTTCGCGCGAGGGTGAACTGCTGTTCCGGCAGCTTTACCGATATCTGGGATGCAGCCTGCCGGTACTCCGCCTCTGGATTTCCTCGCTTACGGAGCAGGCGGTGCGCGAGGGCATGAAGCGTATGCAGCCGTTGGAAATGTACGACGGCCTGTTTCGGGCGGGAGACAGCCGGGCAAAGGCAGACTGGCTGCTGGGCATGAACGCGAGCTATGCGCTTTGCCGGGCGACAGGCTTGGGCAACCATTCCCTGGGACGGGTGCAGACCCCCGTACTGGCCGCAATCAGCGGACGTTACCGGGACCGGGAGAACCACATAGCCTCAGACAGTTGGCACATTTATGTCAGTACCGCCAAGGAGGGCATCCCGTTCAAGCTGCGCAGCGTGGACACGTTTCACGACCGGGATCGTGCCGGGGAGTTCCATCGCGACTGCAGCCATGCCGGAGGTCTCCGCATCACAACCGTCACCCGGTGGGTCAAGGAACTTCCACCGCCTGCGCTGTACAGTCTGGGCGAACTGCAGAAGGATGCCGGCCGCTATTATGGATTGACAGTATGCGAAGTGCATGACATTGCACAGAGCCTGTATGAGAAGAAGCTCATCTCTTATCCGCGCACCTCCTGCCGTACCTTGTCGCCTGACGTTGCCGCCATGTTGCCGGACATTATGGGAAAGATGCTGGCTTGGGACGGTTTGAAAGCTTATGTACAGGAAGCGGGCATCGACCCTACGTGCCTGCCGGAACATGTTGTCGGATACGACAGCGCTGCCCATCCGGCCATCATCGCAACAGGAGTGTGTCCCGGAAGGCTCGAACTTGACCGGCGCGAGATGCAGGTCTACCTGCTTGTGGTTGGACGGATGCTTGAAACCTTCATGCCTCCTTGCAAGGTGGAGTGTACTACGGTAGATGCCGTATGTGCGGCACTCCGTTTCCGTGCAGACACTTTCCGGATAGTGGAACAAGGGTGGCACGGCATATTCGGCCGAAAGGGCGACATTGCCCCGGAAGATGCCGTTTTCCTGACCCTGCCCGATATTTCCGCCGGCGAGACTTTGCCGGTTCCGGCATGCAGCCTGGTGCGCCGGCGCAGCCTGCCGCCACCGCCCTATACCGATGCGCAGCTGGTGGAATATATGGAAAAGGCCGGGCTGGGTACGTCTTCTACCCGTGCGGCTATTCTCCACACGTTGCTTGACCGCAAATACATCCGTTATTCGGGCAAATACATCGTTCCCACACGCAAAGGGCTGTATATCTACGAGACGGTACGCGGCATGAAGATTGCCGATCCGTCCCTCACTTCCGGCTGGGAAGCGCAACTGGAAGACATGGAACAAGGCAAACTCGCCCAGGAAACATTTTTGAAGGAGGTGTCCAGGCTGGCGGGCGAGGTGACGGATGAGATTTTCCGTCTGTGCGGTTCCAAGGGAGAAAAATCCGAAGATGATACCGTTTAATGAATCCTTATCCGCTTGGCTGCATAAAGCCCGGCAAACAAAATGAAAAGGGATGCAGGCCGTGAGGTCTGCATTTTTTTATTTAGGTGAAAATATTTTTCCGTTTTTACGCAGCAAAGGTAGCGGATTGCTTTTTCCTGCCCAAGGCGAGCCCCCTTGGGGCTTGGTTGGCTGGGAAAAAATCATCCTCGCTTCGCTGCGGTATTTTTTCCCGCCAAGCCTTGTGCAGGAAACTGCCAATCCGCTACCCGGCCTTTGTAAAATCGGGAAAACATACCCCGATGGGGTCATTCACTTAAAATGAAAAGATATGAAAATCAGAATCATCAAATGCATCGGCAGGACGGTCATGGTGCTGTGCCTGTTCATCGGTACATTTCTCCTGCTGAAGAGCGGGATTGTATCCGCAAATATCCTTGTAGCCATCCTGTTGGCTGGAGAAACCATTTCGTTGGCATTCCGTGCCATACGTCTCTTTTTCAAGGCAGCCGTATGGCTGGCCGTATTCGGAATTTTATTGTAACTGTTAAAGCCAAGAACACATGAAGACAATAACAACTGCCCCTTCCGCCCCCGCCATGCCCGTTGCATGGCCGATACCGTATAATCCGTCACGTCCTGTGAAGCGGCGTTTTCCGGACACGGCAGACGAACCGCGTACCATAGGCTATTACCTGGAACCGTTGCGGGACATCGCCTCACGACCGGACAGGGCTGAACTGCTGAAGCTTTTCATGCAGGAAACCATAGAATAAGCCAATTAATAACCTTTTAAATTTTAGATTTATGTTTTTTGAACAGATTTACCAACTGATCAGCACAGGCACTGACCTGAGCATCAACATCCGCAGGATGAATGACAAATTGAATGTGGCGGTCATGCCCCGGAACAACGCCCTGAAAGAGGAACAGCAGCAACACATGGTGCCCCTCGTCCTTAGCGGGACACCTGAGGAACTGGACCGGGAGTTCCTGCAGGCGGTCATGGCACCGGTAAAGAAGGCGCTCGGCATCCTGACGAACCTGGAAGCTTTCGAGAAGGCGGCAGAAAAGACCGCTTCACAGGCCAAACCGGGAAAAACTGTCGAAAAAGAATCCAAAGAAGCCCGTGAAAAACGGGAGAAAATGGAAAAACTGATGAAGAAGGCGGACGATACGGCTGCGGCAAGCAGGTTTTCCGAAGCGCAGACCTGGTTAAAACAGGCACGTCTGCTTGCCACGGCTGATAAACAGAAAGAAATTGACGCCAAGATGCAGGAGATTCAGCGCAAGGCGAATGCCGGAAGTCTCTTCGGAGCGCAGGAAGTCGGGCTTGAACCGCCAGCACAGCAGCCTGTTCCGACTCCTGCTCCGGCACAACAGGCGTCCGCCCAGCCCCATCCGGTCAATGGCAATCCCATACAAAGGACTGATGCCGGACCGATGTCACCTCACGGAGCGGGCAGAAATGCCGCTGTTCCACCGGCATCGGTCGCACAGCCGGCAGCACAACCCATACCTCCGCAGCCGGAATACGGATGGGGAGCGCCGTACGGACAGCAGCCGCAGACAACGCCGCCACAAGGTTTTATCCCTAACGGACAGCCATACCCGCCTTACGGGCAGCCTGTATATCCCCCGTATCCGGGAACCTATCCGTATGTGCAGGCACAGCCGTCTGCCCCCGTACAGACATCGCCGAACCCTCCGGCAGCAGGCAGAACCCCGGATTTTCAACCCCACCCACAGGAGCCGGCAGCCCCTTACAGTTTTGACAAGGAAGATGAAGAGGACCGTGAACTGCTCCGTGAAGACCCTTATGCCGAATACCCGGATTTCCCGGAAGAGAACCGCATGAAGGACGAGGCGCAGCAGGAATTGGAACTGGTGTGCTGTTGACTTCCCGATGTACGGATTAAATCCGCTTATTACACGCAAAGGCTTATGTGTCAGGGTTCAACATCCGGCATCATAAGCCTTTGCCGCAATCATGAATAAATAGCAGTATTAACTTATTAAAAAGATAAAAGATATGGCACTTGAAGTCAAAGGACTCAAAAGAGTATTCAAAATGAAGAAAACAGGCACATACCTTGTTTTGGACGATCCGAACCCGGAAATGGCTCCGGCTGACGTAATGGATTTCTACTCCATGACCTATCCCGAACTGACCACGGCAAACGTACACGGCCCTGTCATAGAGGAGGACTGTGCGGTTTATGAGTTCAAAACGACCACCGGCGTAAAAGGATAAAGGTATGGCAAGAGTAAAACAGACTAATAAGAAGGAGAAACAGGCATGCGTACAGCTTACAGACTACCAGTTGCAGGAATTGGCACGGCAGATCATCTGCGAACTCGAACGGCAGACAGACATCAGCCGGGGGACATTGCGCAGGAGCATAAAGCTCCTGCCGCCACCCGGCACAACAATGGTTTTCTGACGGAACGGCTGCTTCCGGTTGCGCCGGATTATTGCATGGATGAGGACGATGTCACCTGTATAAACCTTACCACACCGGAGTCTTTCGACTACTTGTACCGGTCGGCGGTAAACTACGCCCGTCTGTTGGATGTCCGCCTGCCTTTCCCCAAAAAGAGCCGGAGCCGGTGCCCGAGGCTGGACATCGCCCGGCTTTTTGAGGTGATGGACAACCTGGTCCCTGAATCTGTCAATCTGGAAGTGGTGGAAGGCAGGCTGGCATTCTGCCTCTACCGGCACCACGACTGGCCGGACCACACCCTTTTCTGGCTGCCTTTGGATTTTACCAAGGCACTTTCCACGCCGGTAAGGAGGCTGGTACTTGAATTTATCCGCCGCTTCATGCTGCACCATGGCATGCAGGATTTGAAAGATACATATTACTATGAAATGGCGTGTGACGATTTGGAAAGCCGTCCCGCTTATGACGAGGACATAACACCGCGGGAAGCCAAAGCGTGGAAGAAACTGGTGGAATCCTATGAAAAGGGCGGGATTGACCGGATGCTGAAACGTATCTGGAAACGTCCGTTCTGTTCCGGCTTCTTCAGGAAACTGACAGAACATTGCCCGGAAAGGGAGAATGAACGGGGCTTGTTGGCGCTCGTAAAGGAAGGCATGGCTTTCATCGGCAAAGCCGTGCCTTCCATCATGTCCTACCAGTACGACTGGGCATATGAGGAGGAACCGGATTTCCGGCCCGTCCCATTGTATGAACAGGTCATGCTGGTCTATTCCATCCGTGACGTGCTGACGGAAGATATGATGGAGATTTTTAACTCGGACCAGCGGGAAACGTACTGCCTTTCCCCTGTCACCCGTATGCTGTTGTCTCCCGAAACGGACAGGCTATTTAGCATGGATGACTTTCCCGAACGCTTCGCCCGGTGGTTCGGGAAGTTTACAGAATATATTGAACGACATTTTTAACTGAAAGAAAATGAATGAACTGACAACCAGATTGCAGGAAATCATGGTGCCGAAAGCGGCACTCATCGCTTATGCGTATGATTCCAATACTTACAGAAGCAATGACAAATACCATCTTGAACTGCGTCCCATCAGTCCCGACGGACGTATGGGAGCTGCCATTCCCGTCAGCCACGAATTTATCGGGGCTTTGGCGGACAACTATTCCGCTGATATATGCCGTATTCCGTACGGGAGGATTCCGCCGAACCTGCTGGAGTGCAATTCCCGGAAAGGGCATGAGAAGTATGTCTGGTACAACCCTCCGGGAAGGCACCGGATGTTTTTCACCGGAGGTCTGAACATCGCTGACGGGGAGTTCAATCTTCCGGGAGTTGTCTACAAGGTGGAAAAGGAACAGATGGATATCTACGCATTCAAGGGGGACAGGCCGGAAGAAAGGACGGAGCTTTACCGGGCACCGTTCTTCAACGTCACACAAAGCAAGGTCTGCCTGGGCAGCACCTCGCTGGACGTTCCGCAGAACCCGACCTATGCCGATTGGCTGGCATATTGGGAAAAGCGTTTCTGGACAAGCGAGTTTTCCCATTTAGGAGGGAAAGTCAACCCAACCAGGAGCAACCTGGTCATCGTCACCGAGAATGCCCGCAACGCTCCCTTCAACGAAGAGGAGCTGCAACCGTTAAATATCAAATTGAAAGATTTATTGTCATGAAGAAGAAAAAAATACATTATACCGAGAATTACCTGCTTTCTCCGCACCACCCGGTCAGCGTCATCGTCATCGGTGCCGGCGGTACAGGGTCACAGGTCATCACCTCATTAGCCCGTATGGACAGGGCCTTGCAGGCATTGGGGCATCCGGGGCTTTATGTTACCGTTTACGACCCTGATGCCGTGTCCGAATCCAACATCGGACGCCAGTTGTTTTCCGAGCCGGAAATCGGCCTGAACAAGGCGGTCGCGCTCGTCACCCGGATCAACCGTTTTTTCGGCACGGCATGGACAGCGGAACCCCGCCGTTATCCGATGCCTGAAACAGGGAAGAGAAAGAACCGTACGGCGAATATCATCATCACCTGTACCGATAATGTACGTTCCAGGCTTACGCTCTGGCGGTTTCTGAAACCTTTCAGGGACAGTGTCCATATCAATGAGACCACTCCGATTTACTGGATGGATTTCGGCAATGCCCGCACCACCGGGCAGGTACTGGTCGGTACCGTGCGCAACAAGATTTACCAACCCGCTTCGGAACAGTACCAACCTACACCGCACCTGAATGTCATTACTGAAGAGGTCAGCTATTCCACGATTGACGAGAAGGACTCCGGCCCGAGCTGTTCGCTGGCGGAAGCCCTGGAAAAGCAGGACCTTTTTATTAATTCCATGCTGGCACAGGCCGGTTGCGCATTGCTGTGGAAGATGATCCGGGAAGGACGTACATTCTATCGGGGGCTCTATCTCAATCTGGACACGATGCGCATGACTGCCGTCCCGGTTTGAGTACTGGGTCCTTTGGCATAATAAGAGAGCCGTATCAACATGCTGTTTTTGAGCAATGATACGACTCTCTTGAATGAAGCATCCACATCTGAAACTGTTTTGAATTTATCGCCTGGAGTATACGTGAAAACGGCTGTCCAGGACAAGGAAAGTTTTTGTAGAAATTCAAAACGGTCTCTCTCTATCTATATATCTTCACTCTTACAAATCGCATCCAGTCTGTGACTAACCCTTGTCAGGTTTCATGGTTTTCCCTTTCTGCCGGCTTTTGATGAAATCCCGTACTTCCGAAGCAAGGTAAAGTGTCCGCCCGTTGTCATCCACACAGTAATAAGGTATTTTCCCTTTTTCCCGGTAGCGTGCCAAGGTCCGTTGCGACACGCCAAGCAGTTCCGCCAAGTCCACATTGTCCAGAAACTGGTCTCCGTCCAGGCAGTCCCGTTGCCGGTTCATGCGTTCCAGCTTCTTTTCGATACGCGCAAATCCTTCCGCCATCGTATTAATCATCTTTTCCAGCAGTTCATCGTCTATATAAGGCATAGTTATTCCTCCATGTTTTTATAAGTGATACAATAATCACCCCTTCCGTGCGCACATGAGGAGTATATGGCTATAATAGTGAAAATAGTGTGCCATGGAAATCCCTTGGAACGGTTATCCTTTCTTTTCCATTTGATATACAATAAATTACAAGATCTGGATTTTGCCATCTATAATAAAAGTGTAAACCTGTAGTCTGTAAACCCTTTACAGTATTTACAGTCTGGAGGTTTACACTTTACTGTCTTTCAATCCTTTTCTTTAATTTGCACTTTTATAAAATGCAGTTGAAAGATGCATTGAAAGATGTTATATAACATCAATAAATAACTGGTCTATATTTCTTTATCCCAAATTTAAGATTTATATTTGCGTATATTATACCGATTAGTCGGTTTGTTTTTAGATAATAATGTAATGTAGAGTATAAAAATATGTCCGTTATTTCTTCTTCAGGTTTGCCAGCTTCCGGAAGTTCGAGCCTTGTGCGGGGCTTTTCCGACCTTTTCACGGCCTCGAAAGCGGCTCTGGACAAGCTCCAGTCAGGTCTGGCAGGAGCTCTTCCTTCCGTGCCGGGCATGCCTGTGGCCAAGTTCGGCGACCTGTCCGTAGGCATCGACACGCACCCCACGGTCACGCCGCCTTCCCCCGTCATGCCCGTGCCGCACGTGGGCAAGGTGTACGACCTCC
>NZ_JANRHK010000028.1:0-28465 GCF_024733815.1 Bacteroides sp. ET336 | reverse complement strand
GTCTCTGTCCAGGATACCGTTTTATATTCAATTGACGGTTTATTCTTACTTTTCATCACATCATATATATAATGTGACGCTTGTACTACATTCTGTTTGTTTATTTAAAATCTTTCAAAGAACTCTTTTCTTATCGCTTCACTTTTTAGAAGAGAAAGCATTTGCAAAGTTACGGACTTTCTTTTTAAGATGCAAATTTTTCGGAAGTTTTTTTTCAAATACCCATTATTACACCTTCACCGTGTCAACTCAACGTCTTTCCCTCTCGAAAGCGGATGCAAAGGTACAAACATTTTCCATTCCCGCAATACTTTTGACAAACTTTTTTTCAGAAAAATTATATGAAATATGATATCTCTTTGTTAATCAATATTTTTAATCCTAACAAGCATATTACACAAATTTCCCAATAATTAGAGTCTGTTTAAATTTTCCAATAAATTAATGTTATATCATTTTCTTTTGAGTTTGTTTCCTGCCTGTTTTCCCGATTTTATTCGTCAGATAGCCCGCTATCATCCTCGTAAAATCAGAAAAATATTCTCGAAAACAATTCTCAAAATAAACATGAGCAAAATTTAAACAGGCTCAAAACGTGAGTTCGATATAAGACCCGTAACCACATGTATCGCGCCGGTGCCTAAGGCAGACCGCATCATACATGCGCTTTTCCGGAGAGACACAGTTTCCGGTGGGAGGAAACTAGAATTTCCTCAGTAGGAAACGACAATTTCTCTTCGAGGAAACGAGCGTTTCCTCGAAGAGAAACAAAACAGCAATCAATCGACCTGCTCTTTCCGAGCCTCTTCTTCTATCTCATCAGGAACGGCATCTACACGCACATATTTGCACACGTCAGTCTCGTCTCCCACTGCAGTCCACACCATGGAGCCACTCTCTAGCAGGTCTGTCACCACATAGTCATTGTTCCAGTCACCGTTGTCATAGTCGTACACGCCGCTAATGACATAACCCTTGTATGGATCGTCCTCTATACTATAGGTTCCAGTGATGTAGCGGGCGTACATACTGTCGAACTTCTGGTAAATTTCGAAAGTACGTTCTCGGCGGCTGAAAACCACATAACAGTATGTCCCCTCCGCCAACGGAGCACCGTTCCATTCGGAAAGCTGCCATGTACCGTTTATGTTGGCCGGAGTGACATCCATTCCTGATCCTCCGGAGTGGGAGCCGGAGCCGGAATGAAAGTCGTCTTCGCATGAGGCGAGACAAAACATTAGAGAGAATAAAAATATTGTCTTAAATAAATTTTTCATATACATTGTTTTTTATTTTGCAAAAATACAGAATAAAACCAAATCACTTGTCCATTGCAACGTTCACAGTGATAGTCCTGTCGGACGGTTTTCCGCCAACTCCTTCCACTATCAGCCGGAAAGACTTGTTCCCATTTCCGGCAGTTAAAAATACGTCAGCATCTATTCCTATCACAATGTCGGCCTCGCATCCGGGGTCTATCACTTCCGGCTCAGTCCTGAATGAAACGAACGACGGTACTATCACGGCGGAAAGCCTTAACGGAGTCGAGCCGCTGTTGCCGCACAATATTCTCACTTCAGGCTTTTTGCCGGGGGCTACCTCATCGATACTCACCGACTTTGTCTTGAGCCTGAGCTTACCCATGGAGTACCTGAATCTTGCCCAAACGTCCTTTCCGGGCAAAACGTTTCCCAATAGTGTCAATCTGGCCACAGGGCTTTTTCCCATTCCCTCCACATAGACAAAAGCGTTCGTATCTATGGTTCCGGGATGGTTCTTAGGCACGTACTTCAGCGTCACCGAACCTTTTTCGCCTGACGGTATCCTTCGGGCTTCCACACCGGCAGACACGCATCCGCACGTCGTCCGGACTCTATCTATCAGTACAGACTTGTCACTTACATTGGTGAAAGAGAAACGCACCGTCTTTGGGGAATCGTCCTCAGTAAGGGTACCGAGATGACACACGATACTGTCGAATTTCAAAATATGGGCAGCGTTCTCTTCCAAAGGAGGATTGACTATCGCCTCTACATCTTCATCGGGAAACCCGGCTTTGACCTGTGACATCAAGTCGCATGACAATGCTAGGCCCGTGAATAGAAGTATTGATTTTATTCCGATATTATCCATCATTAAAATAATTACATCCAACCGTTATCGTTAGCGGAGTTTCGAACCGTAACAACCACAGTCTGCTCTTCTCCTGCAGAAGTAGTGACGGTAAGGTTTGTAGAGCCGGCTTTCACACCGGTTACTTTCATCACGCTGCCATCTACTATCACCGTAGCCACTGAAGAGTCTGCCACACTGCAAATGTAAGTTTTCGTCTCACCGGCCTTGAAGTAGCCGGCAAGGTTTATTGAACTGGTACCACCAACGGCTACATATACGTTAGGCACTTTCATGTCTGTTCCGGCACCGGCCACATTCTTAAGAAGCAGTCCGGCATCGATAAGGCCGGTACCCATCTTCCCTACATATTCGGAAAGAACCATCTCAGTAAGAGGCGCGGAAAAATTGGAATGTCCGTAGTAGTATGTCTTCTTGCCTGTATAATATTCATCGTATATGTCTTTTACTGAAGACTTAACAAGTTCGATGAATTCCTCAGCCTTGAAGTGGCGACGTTCCTTAACGGCATATGACAGACCTAACGCCACGACTCCGGACACGTGAGGGCATGCCATAGAGGTACCGTCCATGTATCCGTAAACAGGCTGACCATTGCGTATCAAGGTTGACAATATGGAGCCTTGCGAAATGTAGTTGTTCTTATCGGCATCAATGTTCACGTCCACATATTCCGGAGCTGATTGGCCTAAAAGGTCATAATACTCGCCGTCGCCGCCAGGGGCGCACACGTCTGTCTCAACACCGTAATTGGAGTAGCTCGCCGGAGTATAACTTGCATCGACCGCGGCTACGGTTATACATTTTGAATATGCGCCGGGGAATGCCGGTTTTGCGGCATATTCATTACCTGCCGCGAACACCACTATTCCGCCTTCCACTACACCGTTCGGCGAGCCGGCATTGTTAATGAAATAATCCAACGCGTCCTTTTCGAGTGGATAAGTGGCGGCCCATTCTTCCTCCGTCTCAGGTCCGGGTGTGAAGCCCATCGCCATATTGGCATAGGCAGAGTTATACCCCCAGCTGCACTGGAGAATGACCGCACCGTTGTCGGCGGCATATTTTATGGCTTTTGCCTCTCCGTCGAGGGTCACGCCGTTCTCACCGTCGAACACCTGACACGACATTATCTTCACACCGGAATTCTGGGTGCCGTCGCCGCCGGCGATACCGCATACTCCTTCATTGTTGTTCATGGCTGCTATAGTACCGGCCACGTGAGTGCCGTGACCTGTGTCTGACTCGTCAGACCATGACACCAATGGCGAGTTCTTCACGAAGTTGTATCCGTAAAAGTCACCCTTATATCCGTTGCCGTCATTATCATCGCCGGAAAGGAATGTCTCGTCTTCATTTTTCCATATATTACCTTCCAAATCCGGATGAGTATTCATCACGCCCTCGTCCAGAACGGCCACGATGATTGACGGATCGCCGGTGCAAAGCTGCCACGCCTCCTCGCAATTGATGTCGGAGCCGGCCTTGGAATGCGAAGCGACACCTGTTTCATCAAAGTTCAGGTCATCGAACGGATAATCGCCAACGTTGTTATAATGCCATTGGTATTTGTATCCGGGGTCGTTAAAGAAACCGTCGGAAGCGGAAAGAGCCGAGGTACGGCTTTCCAGCGCGGCCGCGCTGACGTATGTCCTCTTCATGTCGGTGCGGTATGCACGCTTTATCTCGTGGTTGGCCTGTACGGCTGAGATCTCTCCCAGTCTTGCAAGACTGTTGGCAGCCTCCTGAAGACTAGCGTTTTCATCGAATTTCACCACATACCACAGGTGAAGTCCCGCCGCGCGGGTACGTTCCTCAGTGGCTTCGTCCACCGGGAAAACCCTCTCGAAACGGTATCCTCCAAGGATTTCCAGCACTTCGTCGGTAGAAGGTATTCCCGAGCGGCTTGCCGCCCCTCCGCTTCTGGAAACGGCGGAGAGTGTCTTGTCAAGGATTTCTGTCATCTCCGGCTTGAACTTGATAAGTAGTTCGCCGGATTTTGCCCCGGCGGGAATGGTTACTTCCGTTTCCGCCTCGGGGGCATCTATGGCAGGTGTAAGGGTATCGTCCGTACACGCCGCAAGCGACAGCGCGAATATCGCAGAATATAATATTTTATTATTCATCATTTTTATCCGTAAATATAGTTATTGTTTAGAAGTAGTTTCGCCGGCATCCGTGCTTCCGGGTGTCCAATCCTTTCCTCCACCCACGAACTTGTTATAATAGCCCGGATAGGCTACGCTTATATCCTCAGGATAGCCGGACTCTGTTTTGCCGTCGCCGTAATAATATACGTACCTGGTATTCACCACGTCATTCCTGTTGCTGAAACCTACCGACTTGCCATCGCTGTCTTTTCCCTGTTCCCACTGGTTCATGACAAGCGACTCCGGATCCCATTCCATTAAGAACGGGTGGAAAAGCAGCCAGTTAGGCAACTCTCCGGTAATGAAGTTCAGATTTATGCTGAAATTATGCATTCTCGGGAGCACCCTTGCTATGTCGGTGCCTTTCACTTTTTCACCAAGAAGTTCCACCTCCCTGTCGGTAAGAAGCCAGCCGCACGTATCCTTTGAAATTTTCTCGTACTTATATGCGTCGCCTTCAAAGAAGTCACTAGACAGATAGCTACCGAAGTTTGCGTCCGGTTCCATCAACTCCTCGTCTGTAGGCAACTCGCCTTCTATGAACATGTAAGAGAGTCCGAGGTACTCGAGGTTTTCCCACTTGAGGAGTTCTATAAATTCCTGTCGTCCTTCTCCCGGAGATGCTTCCGTACCCAAGTCTATATGCAATCCGAGTTTTTCATTATCCCATTCAATTCCAGCCAGTTCTGAAGTGGTATCGTTTTTGCGGCAAGTGGAAAGTTCAAGGCCTTTCAGTTCTTTGAAAGTATCTTTGTTAACAACATTGGTTATATCGGACAATTTCTGGAAATTGTTGCTTCCAAGGTCGAGGTATTCAAGCGTCCCGGCAAGTTTACCAAAGTTCTCGGGTAGCTTATAAAGCCCGTACGACACAATGGCGAGCCTCTTGAGGTGTTCCAGTTCGCAAACTTCCTCGCCAAATTCCATATCCTTGGTCTGGCGGTTGGTATTACTTGTTACGGACAATTCTTCCAAATACTTGAGATATTTTATCTCTTTCGGGAAAGTCTCTTCCTTGTTCAGGTTGAACTGCATGAACGACAGCGAACGGATACGTCCGAGCGCACCATCAGGCATGCCTTCATCGCCTTCCTCCCACAGGGTAACGTTTTCCCAGTTCTCCATCTTGTCGGAGAAATTGTAAGTGAAGAGCGACTGTAGTTTCTCGTTTATCATGACCACGGCAAGAGAGTCTCCCCGGCGGTCATCGGTAATCCTTACGGCAGCTTCCTGCACCACTGTCACCACCACGTCGCCCGTAGGGTTTCCATCCTGGTCAACAAGCACCACACTTTCGTCGGTAGGGACAAGCCTGATCTTCGCTATGCGGCTGTAAGGTGCCGTATTCATGTCCCAGCGGAAACGGATGTTCACCGTTCTCGGACGGTCCTTCCTGTCGAGGTCCACTTCAGTGTTTTGCGGCGCCGTAATCCATCCGGTGAGGTCGCTGTCCGTCAATCCGTCTTCCGGAGTCGGTTCGCCGTCCCATTCGTAGGTGATGTTTTCGTCCACCTTGAACTCAACGTTTGTGGAAACTGTCAGGTCGAAATGACGCTCGTCATACGTGCCTGAACTCTCTATCCGGATTTCGCTCTCCGAAGGTATAATCTGTTTTCCGTATCCGAACTGGTTTATGGTGAGTATCACCTCCTGGTTGTCTTCCTGGCGGTAACGTACCTGCGCCGTGCGCGCTGTCACCTCAAGGGTGGAGTCGATGGCAAGCGAGCCTTCCACGGAGCCGAAACCGTTGGCCGGCGACACGGCTACCCACGGTCTGGAGGCACTGGATACCCAGTTCCTGCCTGCGGTGACAACAATGCTCTCTGTTCCGCCGTCAGGGCCTATGGCTATGGTTTCCTTGTCGAGGGATATTCCCATGTTCGAGTCCGCCACTTCATCGTCCTTGCACGATGCCAGCAGAGAGGCAAACAGTCCCAGACCCAACGTTATCTTACTTATATATTTCATTTTTCTACGTTTGTTAGTTTATTTTCATTTTCAGTTTTCAATGTCCAAAGCATCGCATCCGCGTATATCCTGTGTCTTGTCATAGATAAGCATCCACAGACCGGCGCTGATGTAGGAACATACGCTCGTAACGTCCAGCGTTATGCTCGGGTTGTCCTTGACTTCCACTATCCACAGCTGTGGTGTCATCTCCTCGTCCACCTTGCGGATATCGTTGGAGCCTATCTGGAGCTGTAGCAGGCTGGGGCATTCCGTGATGCCGACAGGCCATTCGCGCAGGATTCTCCTTCCTTCCGCGTCGCGCTGGTGGCGCACTCCTATGGCTTCAAGCTCGCTACAGTTCAAAGGCTGTTCCGGAACCTTGCTGAAACAGTTGTAGCTTACGTCGAACCCTCTCAGGTAAGGAATACCCGTAGCCCTGAAGTCGTCGGGCAGCGAACTAAGCTTGTTGAAACGGAGGTCGATGGTAGAGATAAGGTTGGCATTCTTGTTCCTGCCTCCTGCCCTGTTGTTCACTATGTCACCTTCTTCTATCTTCTCGATGCCGTTGCCAGCCAGGTTAAGTGTAGTTATCGGCGATTCAGCCTGGAACAGTTCCTTAGGGAATTTCACCAGCTTGTTGTTGGACAGGTTGACGGAGCTGGCGTTTATACCTTTGAAATTGTCCGGATCTGCCACGCCTGTTATCTGGTTGCCGGAGAAGTCCACACCGCCCATCACGTAAAGCGATGAGGCATCGAATATGTTCGGTATCAGCTTTATCTTGTTATTGGCGAAGTTCAATGTCTCTACATCATTCGAGAAGCTGCAGAACTCGCCTCCTATCTCGGTTATCTCGTTGTCGCTAAGCAGAAGCTGTGACAAAACGACATCTGAACCGAAGCCTTCCACCTTGCCTTTTACCCCGCTGCTGGTGCAGTCGAGCATGTGGAGGTTCTTCATATGGCTCAACACTTTAAGCGGCGGGAAATTGTTTTCTTCATCACCGAAATCGTTATAGCCGAAGTAAAGCATCTGTATCTTTGAGGCTACGGTAGTAGGTGTTCCTGTACCGTCCCCGCTTGTACTGCCGGTCACGAGTCTTATCCACTGCTCCTTCATTTTCATTCCGCGGTTGCAGGCAAGGTTCAACACCTGCAGTTCCGGAAGTTGGAGAACGAAATCAGGTATCTTGTCAAAGTTCTTACAGTTGTAAAGCTCCATGTCGGTAAGGTCTTTGAAGTTCTCCCATTTCCAGCCCGATACTTCATCCTTCCATTCTTCCTTGTAATCCCTTGTAGTAACGCCCTCAACCGGATTTGAAACCCAATCTGTAAATACTTTATCCGCCGTTATGGTAGAGTTCGCGATAAACAGGTTCTGCAGTTTTGTAAGTCTCATCACCGCCTTGGATATTTCCGTAATCTCGTTCGTGACCGCACCTATCTGCACGTCTTTCGGGCTTATGCGGGTACTTTTCTTTATGGCTTTCTGCTTCGGGTCTCTGTTTATAACCCACTGCAGCATTTCCGACAAGTCCTCGCGCGAGTCTTTCTTCAGGAATAGGTTGGCGTAATTCTCGCGCACTTTCTTTTTGTCAGCTTCGCTCATGTCGGCTCTCAGCGAGGCTGTGATGTTGCCTCCCAGCTTCTCGTCGTGTGCTCCGAAAGCCAATATCCTCAGTTCCGTGAGCTGGCCTATCGCATCAGGCACTACTCCTTTCGCTCCGAATCCGGCTATTGTGAGAGCCGTCACTCGGCCATTGTCGTCCAGCTGTACGCCCGGCTGTACGCCCCACATGTCTTTCTCCTTGTTGAAGTTCCAGTTGGCTCCCGCCGGATAAGCCTCTCCCACATAGTTCCATTCCGGACCGTTCAAGGCCTTCCATATCTCATAAAGAGCCATGTAGTCTTTTATCTTTTCCGAAGTCTCAGAGAGCAATACTGGTACTTCGGCGTCCTTGGTCACTTGGTTGTCTTCCACGGTGAACGCTGTTCCCTCTACTCCCGTGCCTATTTCGAGATTGTAAGTTACCGCTCCCGACTTCCTGTAAGTGGAGTATTCCACCACCTGGTATTCGCCCGCGGGAACCCATACAAGTGAGTCCGTATAGGCAATCTCGCTTGAATAATACTTGTCGCCAGTCTCGGAAGGCACGTCGCCCTGTTCCGAGTCGCTATAGTTCAGTTCTTGTCTCACAGGAATCTTTTCAAGTTCCACCGTAGCCTGTGTAAAAGTATTCCTCAGTGTAATGTCCACCATGTTTATGTCGTTGAACAGGTATGTCTCTTCCGACGGTGTCGAAGCTCGTGAGTCGCTCACCCACGACTTCATCAGTTTGAACTGTACCTGTCCCCTCTCCTGCACTTCGGCGGTAAGGTCGTGCACGGTAAGCTCTCCCGGACGTACCTCTATATCGCCCGACGCATTGTAGCTGCTTACCACCTCGTCCACCTTGTCGAGCAGTCTGTAGCCCACCATGGTGTATGTTCCTGCCATCAACTGCAGTTTGTCGCTACGCATGCCGTACTCCGCATTTTCCGAGCTGTAAGAGTTCAGCACAAGTGTCTGTGTGATGGAAGTACCGTTGTAATTAAGCTCGACCTCCACTTTCTGTATGTCACTCAGCATTTCTGAAGCAGCACGCGAAGCCGGTGTTTCCTCCGCCGGCTGGTACGATGCTGCCTTGTAAAGCTTGAACTGCACATAGCCGTATTCGCTGCCCTGCAGTCCTTCGTCGTCCTTACAGCCTGTCACTGCCGTACAGAAAAGTACGGCAATGATAGGTGCAAGAAACTGTTTTATTATTTTATTGTATGTTGTCATTTAATTGTTGTTTTATTAGTTTCCTAATTCCAATCTACAGAATGAAGCGATAGTACCGTCAGAATTCTTGACTACTATATCATAATGGTCAGTAAGAGTACCGGATATAGACAAGCCATATATATCAACATTAGACATTTCGGATTGTATCCATAATGAACCTTGACGCTTATCTTCAGAGCATGTTATACCACTATCGGTTGACAAATTGGACATGGTCTGTCCATCTCCTCTGCCAACAGCCTCAATAATGATTGGCATGCCGCTAACTAACCCCATTTCATAAATATCTTTTGGTATAACAATTTTCCAAACATTTGATACATCGGCTAAATCTGCATATTCTGATTTTATACTTTCAAGTTCAGAGCTTTCAATTTTTACAGACTCAATATTTGATAATCCTACATCACTATAAGACATCAACGTTCCACCACCATCTATCGCTCTCGAAATAAAACTGATTTCTTCTTGAGCCACATTTTTCTTAGCTTGAGTAAGAGAAGCCATTACGAATGTACTGAATTCTGACTTCAAATCTCCAGCCGTAAGAGGATTACCCTCACTGTCAACATCTCCTTCACGAATCAACAAATAGTCATTATAGTTTGTTCCATATTCATCGACCAAAGCCTTTGGCAGAAGCACAACTATCGCCTCCCTTTCTTCTTCGGAATCATTTGCTTTTACTGACAAAGTCACAACACCATCAGTTGTAGGCTGCGTTACTTCCACCCAGTTCAGTTCTTGTTCAAAATCATATCTATAAGCAAAACTTTGGTCAATCATTCCACCCTCTCCATCTGAAATATCAGGAAGTTCGTACTTCTCAACCAATCCTTTCAAAATTACAAAATCATTAGAGTTCGCAGTAATAGTCGAAGAAACCGACTGTTTCTGACCTTCCTCAGTATTGATTGTTCCATCAGCATCTACAGACAATCCATTGTGAGCCGATTGGATAACCAAAGCCCTCTTGTCGAAACCTTCATAAGAAACAGGAATGTCTATTCTTCTTACTTTGTCTGTTTCCGCTGTTTCAGCGTCAGAGGTATAAAAAGATATTACATCACCTGTGTTTTCTATCGGATATCTGATGTCGTTTTCACTTTCAGTATTGAAAGTAAAGTCATAGGCTCCAGTTTCCTGATTAATACTCATCGTCAACCATTCCGGATATTGAAGACCTATCTCCATGCCGGCTTCGGCGGAAGCTCTCAACGAAGTAGTTACAACATTTGCATTATTGCCTTTTATTTCCAACGGAGTTGAAGAACTGTAAGATATGTCTCCTGCCTCATTCGTAACCACAAGGTTCTGATATTCCCTCATTCCGCGGGTTATCTTATAAATAACCTGCTCCTGCGATGCCATAGAAAGTGTAATCTGCGCAACGTCTGCTGAAGTATAGTTCCAGCTTGCATCGGAAATCTCTACTTTCAGAGTCTGGTCGCCGGCCTTTCCCGAAGCTGTCGTTTCTTTGATCTCTCCGTTTACGAACCTGCACCATGCGGCATCGCTCTTCAGGGTCCAGTCGAGGTTCGCGCTAAATGTTATATCGAGGCTTGCAGAAAATACATTATTTCCATTTTCGTCCGTAGTCTCAGTAAGAGTAACCGTCTGTTCCTTCAAATCCGGGAACTGCGGTGTAACAACTTCTTCATCGTCCTTACAGCCTACTAATACCGCAACAGCGGACAGCGCGAGCATAAGGTAAAACTTTACTGACATTTTCTTTAAGTTTTTCATAATTCCTTTTTTTTAAGTCATACAATAATATAATAAAATGTATATGTTTTTAAATGTTTAATTGTGTACTTTTCGTATATGTACTTTTTCTTTCGCTTGTCCGAAAGAAAAAGATACCAAAAAGAAAGTACACCGTCTGCGCCCGTCGGGCTACTCCGAAGCCTCTTCCGGCTAAACGGCAGGGAACTCGCTACGCTCAAACAGCCTGCCGTTCTTAACGCCTGAAGCGTCTTCTCCGCTTTACGCCCGCCGGTCAAGGCCGGGGAGCCATGCGGGATTGGACATTGACAAATGTTGATTTAAGTGCTTCATATCCCAGTGCGAAACGTAAAGCGTGTCCTCGTCCAACGCCGCATGGCCGCGCCTATGCGGAGGAGCGTTAAGCGGAGGATGGATTTCAGCTGTAAAGAGGGGCAGGCTGTCTGAGCGAAGCGAGTTTCCTGCCACTCAAGCTGAAATCCGTCCGGAGTAGCCCCGGAGCGTCAGCGCTTGACTTTTTTCTTTTGGTGTCTTTTCTTTTTGTGTCAAGACAAAAAGAAAAGTACATCCAACGAAAGAAAAAGTACATCCGACAAAAAGAAAAGTACATACATCAATATCCATCTTCCATCAAGTCCTCCGCCTCGCCGTCGCTTATCCACTCGTAGATGGTAGCGTAAGTACCTACGGTTCCGTAAAGGCTGCCATCCTTGTTGAACACCTGTACGGAGACGTACTGCATGACGAAGTTCTCGCAGGAACTGTAGTAAGACACATATCCCGAAGGCTGGGTCATCATCAGTTTGCCGTCGCCATAGACGGTATTGAAAGCCTCGCCTGTGGTGCCGCACTGAGTGTCGTCCATCTCTATATAAGGTTCGGCCACGTCGTCCGTCTTGAACTTCAGCTTCACGTCGTATCCCTCATAATAAGGCCCGTGGAGTATCACTGTGTTCTCCTCGTCGGGCGACACCTCCGTCTTTATGAGGCGGCTCGTCAGCCCCTGAGTGTTGTTAACGGTACTTGAATAGTCAAGAAAATACAGCGATGTGACCAAGCAATATCCCGAAAAGGCGTTTATGTCGAAAGGACATACCTTCTGCAATACCACGTTGGCATCCGTCCCGTACAAATCCCACTTGTATTCGTCGGGCACTATAAGGCGCAGCGCGAAGCCGAGCGAGTCCGAAATCCCGATATTCTCGTATATACCCTTCACCTCCACGTATCCGGCCATCTCGCCCGCCTTGATGGTGACATTATTGTCAAGCAGGCGGTAATGCTTTCCTTCCACGGCGTTGCTCTTGCTGTCTATCACCTCAACGGCGAAAGTACGGTCACGGTCTGACTTCACGGTGGCTGACACCGGAACTTTGAACGTCTCGCCGCTTTCCTGCACGGGATAGTTGTAAATGGTATCGGAAAACATAAGATAATCGGGTCCGCTGTAGGACACTCTCTTCTCGTCGCATCCAGACAGCCCTGCCACGGCGGCAACGGCCGCCATACATCCAATAAATAAATTCTTCATTACCATATGTTTTATTTCTTATTTGTTACTTTCATTCGGTTGCACTTCGGAACCCGGCGAATCAAGCTCGTGCTGCGGTATCGGCCATACGAAGAGAGGGTCGTCGGCTTCCACCTTCAGGCTGCTGCCGTTGGACAACGACTGTTCCTGCGGCTCGCGCTCGAAGCCCTTGTGCCAGCGTTTCAAGTCGTTCAGGCGGAAACCCTCCATGTAGAGTTCCTTCACGCGTTCCTCCTCTATAATATCCATGGCGTCATCCTCGCTCATGGAAACGCTTCCGCTGAAGGAGGAATAGCGCGCGCGGCGTATTGATGCTATGTCGTCGCCAGCGTCGCCGTATCTGCCATTCTGCACATAAGCCTCTGCACGTATCAGGTACTGCTCGGAGAGGCGGAACACCTTAGGCATTGTGACGTGGTATATGTTATACGAGATGAACTGCTCGTTGCCGAAATACTTGATGAGCAGCGGCCATGTAAGCCCGTGGGTGTAGCCGGTGGTAATATTGCTGAAGAAAGCGTCATACCTCAAGTCGCTCGCGTCATAAAGCCCGAGCACCCACGCTGCCGGCACATAGTCCGGACGAAACGACACCATGTCGTAGTTGGCAAAGACCTGGCCCAAGGCTCCCCCGTAGGAATTGATGGTGAACGCCACCTTCCATATTATCTCGGTAGAGGTATCGTATGACCACATGTACTGGTAATAGCTCTGCGAGCTGGTGGCCATCAGCGTAGAACTGGAAAGAGCGTAATAGCCGCTGTCTATGACCTTGGACGAATATTCTATAGCCGCGTCCCAGTCCTGCATGTAAAGAGCCACGCGTGCGCGGAGGGCATAGACCGTATATTCGCAAAAATACTCCAGGTCGTAAAGTCCGCCCTCGTAATCGTCCTCCACCTTCAGAAGTTCCGCCGCGCGGTCGAGGTCGTTTATCACGAATTCATATGAAGCCTTCAGGTCGGAACGAGTCATAGTCTCGTCGCCACCGTAGTGTTCCGTAAGGATTACACCCAGTTCCTGCGTCATGTCCCGGTCTTTCTCATAAGGCTTGCAGAACAGCTTTATAAGCTCCGAATAAGCCAGGGCGCGCGCGAAATACGTCTCGCCGCAACACTGGTCGAGCTTGTCCAGCTGGTCGTCGTCGGTAGTGCTTTCGCGTACCGCGTCCACCCTGTCGAGCAGGAAGTTGCAACGGTTTACGACATCATAAAGAGAACCGTAAACGCCTTCTATGTCCGTATTGGTGGAAAGTATGTCGTTCCATCTCCAAACCTCGCCGTAAACATTCGTGTTGTTGTTTATGCCATACACAAGGTCTGTCTGTATGTCCGGCAGGAGCGTCAACGCCCCGGAATAGAGGTACGAGCTTTTGAAAGCGTCGTAAATGCCAATCACGGCCAGATTGACGTCGTCCACCGTCTGTATGGACTCGTCGAACGTCATGGCGTCGGACGGATATTTGTCGAGGCATGACACCGTAGAGAACGCCAATACCGCCGGAAGCAGGTAATATCTGATTTTTCCAAACATATTATTCTTTACTATATATTATATTTATGATATTCTTTCAAATTCTTAGAATGATAGTTCCACACCCATGGTGAACTGTCGTGACGCCGGATACTGTGCCTGATAAACATTGGCCGCCACTTCCGGGTCCAATCCCGTGAAGCCGGTGAACGTCAGCAGGTTCTGCCCCTGCACGTAAATCCTTGCCGACGTGAAGAAGTTGGTCTTCCTCAGCCACAGCTGCGGCAGGTTGTAGGCAAGCGTCAGGTTCTTCAGGCGCAGGAACGACGCGTTCTCGAGGAAACGGTCGTCAAGCTGGGGCGTAACGCCGTGGCGCGGTATGTCCGTTATGTCGCCCGGATTTTTCCAGCGGTCGTAAAGCAGACGTTTCGACTGGTTGTAAGCGGTATAAAGCCCGTTGCTCTCCTCGAAATAGCGGTCGTTGTTCACTACCCACTTGTCGGCCATCCAGCTGAACTGTGCCGAGAGCGAGAGTCCTTTCCACGAGAGCGTGGTACCGAAACCTCCGGCCCATGGAGCATCATACGACTTGCCCGTCATCACCTTGTCGCTCTCGTTGTATTCGGTGGTTATCTCTCCATCCTTAGTGTACCAGAGGGCATCACCGTTGGCCGGGTTAACTCCGGCGTACCTGTTCATGAAGAACTCGCCCACCGGATGTCCCACCTGGTATTTCAGTCCGGTAGTGGAGTTAACGTACTCCTGTACCCCGTTATACAATTCCACCAACTTGTTCTTATTATACGACACGTTAGCACTCACGTTCCATGTGAAGCCTTTCACACGGAGCACGTCTGCCGCCACGTTCAACTCTACTCCCCTGTTCACCATCGCTCCGATGTTTTCCCAACGGTAGCCTTCGCCGGTCACGGCATACGACTGCGGCACCAGCATAAGCATGTCCGTGGTCTTCTTATTATAAAGGTCGATATCCACATTTATCCTGTCGATGAATCCAAGACGGAAACCGAGGTTGTTTGCCCACGTTTTTTCCCATCCCAAATCCTCGTTGCCGCTCTGCATCGGGTATATACCCGCCTCGTCGGCATAGTTCGGACCGCCGCCCACGAGTGCCAGATGGTCATAGTCCGGTATCTCGGAGTTACCTGAAGTACCTGAGCTGAGTGTCACCTGCGCGCCGGTCAGCCAACTTACATCCTTAAGGAATGCCTCGTTCTTCATATTCCACATCAGACCCACAGACCAGAACGCACCCCAACGGTTTTTGCTACCGAAACGCGAGGAAGCATCGGTACGCACGGAGAAATCGGCGTAATACAAATCCTTATAATTGTATTCCCCACGAAAGAAGAACGAGAGGTATGAATACGATGATGTGCTGTCCGTCCATGAAGAGGCACGTGTTCCGGACGATACGTTCGTGAGCAGGTCGTGCGTCTGGCCGGCAGTAACGACCTGGAAACCTTCCGACATGTAGTTCACGGCTTCCTGTCCGAGGAGGAAGTTGAACGAATGGTCTTCATTATAGTTCCAGCGATAGTTGGCCGTGGTCGTCTCCGTAAGATTGAGCATGTCCGACGCACTGCGTCCCGCGCTACCCATGCCATCGTTGATGATATAGCTCGGGAACGACCTCATAAATCCCTTGGAATATGTGTAATCCGCTCCGAACTGGCTCCTGATGGTGAGGTTTTCTATCGGCGTAATCTCCGCGTAAATGGTGGACAACATCTTGTATTTAGTATATTCCACAGGGTTCATGTCCATCCACTCTATAGGGTTCTGCCCCGTGCCCTGCCACGAACCGTCGTTCTGCGAGGCTATGGAACCGTCCTCATTATATGGATTCCAATACGGGAGCATGAAGCGGCATGCCGAAATAGGAGTATAGAGGGCGTATGAGCCTGACTCCGCCTGCTGTATTTCCTCGTATGCCGCCATTGTGTTGGTACCCATCTTCAGCCAGTTGCTAGCCTTCACTTCGGCATTGGCGCGTATGTTATAACGGCGGAACGTAGAGCCTTGGGCTATACCGTCCTGGTCATAGAAACCGCCAGACACGTAATAGTTAAGCCTGTCCGTGGCACGGTTGACCGACAGTTCGTAGCTCTGTAGCGGGGCAGCGTCCTTGAACACGGCGTCAAGCCAATCGACATCCACACGCGAGAGCAAGTCATAATCCTGTCCGGAATCGAGCCCCACTTCCTTTTCATAAGCTATACGCTCCTCCGTGTTCATCAAATTCCATTTGCCGGTGTTGGCAAGCTGTGAGAAACCGAACTGCGCACGCAACGTCACTTTCGCCTTATCCATGGAAAGTCCTCGCTTTGAAGTGATTACAACCACTCCATTTGCCGCACGCGCTCCATAAATGGATGTGGAAGAAGCGTCCTTCAGCACGGAAATAGACTCTATATCACCCGGGCTGATGGCATTGAAATCCGAACTTGAAATAGGTACACCGTCAAGAATGAAGAGCGGCGCCGTACCTGAATTGATGGAGTTTGTACCACGAATCTGGAAAACGGCCGGCTCGCTCGGCTCTCCCGAATTCGAGATTACGGACAAACCCGGCGTCTGCCCCTGCAAAGCCTGGTCGAAACTTGCGGCAGGCACATCGGCCATCTTGTCGGCCGAAACCGTTGACACGGCACCCGCTATGGTTCCTTTCTTACGAACACCGTAAGCTACCACCACCACCTCGTCTATCATCTCCGCATCGGATTTCAAAACAACGTTCAAAACTCCGGTGGAAGCATTGACCTGATGGCTCTGCGACTGCATACCGATATAAGAGAATACCAAGATCGCATCTGACGCGCCTTTAACCTCGAAGCTGTAATTACCGTCCATGTCGGTAACTACACCGTTAGTAGTCCCCTTCTGCAATACCGTCACTCCTATCAGCGGGCTACCGTCCTCGTGGGCGGTAACGGTACCTTTCACCACAAAACCTTGGGCAAAAGCCGAATGGAATGAGAATAAAGCAAAAGAGATAAACAAAAGAATAAATCTTTTCATCTTCCGCTATAAAAATTAAAATTAAAAATTAAATGAATATTCATGCAAAACAGGCAAACGAAAAAACGGGCATCATTTTTTCCACCGAAAGCATGATGCACCACGATTACGCCATTCACCTGGTAATAGCTACAAGATACACAAGTACTTATGAAAACACTTTTTCATAAATAACTCTCAACGCAAATTAATTTTTAGAAAGAATCCCGTGCTTTGACGTTACGAAACACGATATCCCAATTGTTAAAAAATAGAGAACATTCCAAATTTGTTTCCATTTCTATTCCTTTAACTTTATTACACCTATATTCTATTCCTTAATTCTTTGTGGGCGCAAAATTACAAAAGTATGGCATAGCATAAAATAAATTAATGAAGTTATTTCATTACAATATATAACCTGCTTATTACATAAACATATTCATCCTTTACAAAAAAACACACAGACACGCATTTTTCATTTAATTATGTCACACAATAAGTATAACAGGAACACATTAAGCAATAATATTACACAAATATGAAAGCACCAATTTGAAAGTATAAATATTGTTAATATGAATATTTATAAGATTTTTAATCAATACAAGAATATAAATTATAAAAAATACTTATTCTGAACATCCATTTTCAAAGCTATCGAAAATCTGTAATACATATTGTAAGCAGTAAAACAAATAAAAAAGAACGGATTCTCGTCATAAATAAATTATCATTTCATACAACATTGTGAACAAATACATATACAAATCTAACATTATAAAATGGATGCTATTCGGTTCATAAAACATTTCATCTTTTATTGCATTTCAACTCATTCTTAATTATCCCACCCCAAAAAAAACCGCCCATAATAGAGCGGTTAAAATCTTTTCTAATCATGTTTGACCTGAGTAACAAGAACCTTATCAATTCTTGCCCCGTCCATATCAACTACTTCGAAATTAAATCCATTCCATTGCAGAGTCTCCCCACTTTGAGGTACATGCTGCAGGTGTTGTAATATAAGTCCTCCAAGGGTATGGAAATCTGATTTTTCAAACAATTCAGGACGGTTGAAATAATTAAGGAAGTCGTACATAGGACACTGTCCGTCAACCAACCACCCGTCGTTATTTACTCTCTTGATAATGTCTGGTTCATCATCGGCTTCATCTACATTTCCTACCAGTCCTTCAAGAATATCTTTCAATGTAATAATACCAGTACATGCCCCAAATTCATCACATACAAGAGCCCGGCTTATCTTCTTCATCTTCATTTGCTCAAGCACCTTATATACATTCATGTTTTCATGGAAGAACACCGCTTCCTGTGTCAAAGAAACAAGATTAAAATCATTTTCATGCAGATGCAAAACGAGATCTTTCAAATGAATAACACCTTTTACATGATCCAAATCACCATCAGCAATAGGATAGAATTCATAAAGATTGTCATTCACAATGCTTTTTACATCATCTACGGTCATATCTGTGTCCAGCCATACGATATCCGACTTATGCGTCATAATAGAGCTTACCTTCAAATCGCCCAAAAGAAATACCCTCTGCATGATATCCTGCTCAACCGGTTGCACCTCACCGTCTTCGGCTCCCTCTTTAATAATAGACTTGATTTCTTCTTCTGTCACCTTATTATCCTCCTCTTTTACTCCAAGAAGATTGAAGATAACCTCAGTGCTTTTTGCTAGCAACCAAACGAAAGGAAGAGCTATTACAGAAAGTATGTTCATCGGCTGAGCCATTACCTTTGCAGCCTTTTCAGCCATACTCATACCTATACGCTTAGGAACAAGTTCACCGAATATAATAGTAAGATATGTAACCACTACAACGATAACACCCTGAGCCAAACCGAAGGCGTATGTAGAAGATACTCCCCATGATTTCATAGCTTCTGTAAGATCGACTGCAATCTGATTTCCGGAATAGATACCGGTAAGGATTCCGATAAGAGTAATACCAATCTGTACGGTAGAAAGGAACCTGTCCGGTTCATTTGCGAGTTTTAGAGCCGTTTTTGCCGATTTGTTTCCGTTTTTAGCGTCAGCGGAAAGACGTGATTTACGGGCTGATATGAGTGCCACCTCGGACATTGCGAAAACTCCATTAAGCAATATCAACCCGATGATAATAAAAATTTCGTTCATATATATATTAAATGTTTTCAACAGCAAAAATAATAGATTGTTCACGCTCAACACGAATTAATAACATTCTATTAGAAAGTTTTAACAATCTGTTTATCACTCATTTTAGGCAATACCTAAAAATGATTAGTAATACATACAAAAAACAGCATGAAATATACCTAAAAATTGCGATTGTGGGAAAATGCTCATGGCAGTAACTTTGCATCCGGAATTAAAAGATTAGAAAATATATTTATAAGGTATTAGTTTATGAGCAAAAAGCTGTGGAGTCAGTATTTTAAATTTGTGTTTCTTTTTGCCGCAATGACATTATGTATGACAGTCAAAGCGGAGGTACAGAAGATTATCTTATCCGGTATAGTAAAATCTACAGACAAGAGTCCTGTGGATTTTGCAACCGTCTATCTGAAGAACACCAACTTCGGATGTACTACTAATGAAAAAGGAGAATACAGACTTAACGCTCCTGCTGGAGAATACACACTTGTAGTTTCGGCCATAGGTTTCGAGACTTACGAAAAGAATGTTACAATAAGCAAACACCATCACCATAACAATCACAGAGTAATACTGAAACCGTCAGTAACAGAACTTGACGAAGTGGTTGTAGTGTCAAACGGAGTGAGTCGTCTGAAACGTTCAGCATTCAATGCAGTGGCTGTTGACACAAAGGAGATGAAGAACAGTACCAAAAGCCTGAGTGATGCTCTAGCCAAAGCTCCTGGAATGAAACTCAGAGAATCAGGAGGTGTAGGTTCGGACATGCAGTTAATGCTTGACGGTTTCAGTGGAAAGCACGTGAAGGTTTTCATTGACGGCGTTCCGCAGGAAGGCGTTGGAAGTTCGTTCGGCCTGAATAACATCCCGGTAAACTTTGCAGAGAGAATAGAAGTATATAAAGGTGTAGTTCCAGTAGGCTTCGGCTCGGACGCCATAGGAGGAGTTATCAACATTGTCACGAACAAAAAGAGACAGAACTGGTTCCTTGATGCTTCGTATTCATACGGTTCTTTCAATACTCATAAATCAAACATTCATTTCGGACAGACTTTGAAAAACGGATTTACCTACGAGATAAATGCTTTTCAGAATTATTCGGACAACAATTATTATATAGACGGACCTATAAAAGACTTTGAAACCGGAAACATCAACGCAGGAACAGGCAGAGTAAAAAGATTCAATGACACCTACCACAATGAAGCTGTAATCGGGAAAATTGGTGTAGTTGATAAGAAATGGGCAGACCGACTAATGTTCGGATTTACATATTCAAATATGTATCAGGACATACAGACAGGTGTACGTCAGAATATCGTCTATGGCGAAAAGCACAGAAAAGGACATTCGCTTATGCCTTCAGTGGAATACAGGAAAAGAGACCTTATTATTAAAGGACTTGAACTGATGATAACAGGTAACTACAACAGAAATACTACTTATAATGTAGACACTGCAGCATACGAATACAACTGGCTAGGCGACAAGAAACTGATGAATACCCGTGGAGAACAGTCGTATCAATATTCGCGTGCAGACAATGATAACTGGAACAATACAGTAACACTGAACTACAGAATAGGTAAGGCACATTTCATCACATTTAATAATGTGTTCAATGCATTCAGACGCGAAAACACTTCCCTACTGACAAAGGAAGAACAGACAGATCCGATAGATAAACGTACAAGAAAAAATATCAGCGGACTTTCATACAGACTGATGATGTCAGAAAAATGGAATTTTTCAGCTTTCGCAAAGCAATATTTGCAGTATGTGTCAGGTCCGCAAGCCACAGACTCCAATAATTCAGACTTTGTGCGTACAGACAGAAAAGTAAGCTCAACAGGCTACGGAGCGGCAGGTACATTCTTCGTAATACCTTCATTGCAGGTAAAACTCTCGTATGAAAAAGCCTACCGTCTGCCTACCATAGAAGAAATGTTCGGTGATGAAGACTTAGAAATGGGTGATGTAAGTATTCGCCCTGAGAACAGTGACAATATAAATCTGAATATAAGCTATAACAAGACTTTTGGCAAACACAGTGTTTATCTGGAAGGAGGACTTATATATCGCGATACAAAAGACTATATACAGAGAAATATCGCAGACCTTAGCGGTGGTAAGATGGCTGCTACATATATCAACTACGGAAAGGTCCTTACCAAAGGAATAAACGCTTCTGTAAGATACGGTTTCAGCAACTGGCTGAGCATAGGCGGAAATTTCACACGGATGGACGTGAGAGACAATCAGGAAATGGCAATAGGAACCAATCAGCCCAATCTAGCTTATAAGGAACGCATGCCCAACATACCTTACATGTTTGCCGATTCGGATATAAACCTCTATTGGCACAACCTGTTTGAGAAAGGCAACACGCTGACCTTTACATACGACAACCAGTATCTGCACAGCTTTTCATACTATTCGCAGGTGATAGGCTCAAGCAGCGACTACATTGTTCCAAACCAGTTTTCGCACAACATCAGTCTTTCGTACAGCATGAAGAAAGGAAGATATAACATTTCCTTTGAATGCCGTAATCTGACAGACGAAAAACTGTACGACAATTTCAGCCTACAGAAAGCAGGAAGAGCATTCTACGGAAAAGTAAGAGTATATTTGGGAAAATAAAAGAATAACAATCTAAAATGAGTAAAAAAATGAGTAAAAAAAATCTTATCAGAAACATGGCCATATTACTTGGCGTAGCAGTATCTGCAACTTCATGCAGCGAGGAGACAGTTGACAACAACAATAATAACAACAATACAGACCAAAAAGGTCAATATGTAATAGCTGCATCGGTCACAGCATCCGGAAATACCACTAACGTACTTCTTACAGCCTCATCGCTAGACGAAGGAACAGTTTCAACTAAAAACAACGGACTTGTTAACGACGGAGCTACACAGTGGATATACTATAACAACCAGTATCTTTACGGACTGGCATACAATCAAGGTAATGCAGGAGTCACAACATCGTTTATCCTTGATGCTAACAATAATATAAAGAAGAGAAATGGAGAATTTGCCATAAGACGTTTTACTACTTTTGGCACATACGGAAAGTATATCATGACTACTTCTACCGGCGACGGACCTACAGAATGGAACGATGAAAACGGTTATACACCGAAATCATTCCTCATTTCTTATTTGGATGCCGCAGGAGAAATTTATACAACTAACGATACTCAAAACGAAAAATATCTGTCAGAAAACTTCCTTGGCAACGGAGAGTATGTCACATTAGCAGGTCTTCTTGAAAATAACGGCAAAATATTTTCTGCAGCCATTCCTATGGGACTGAGCCAGTATGGAACAAAATTTGAGAATGGGAAATGGGTTTTGCCAGGCAATGAGGATTTGATAAAGACAGAAGAAGGCGGTAGCGGTAGCAGCTCATACAAGAAAGATGAACTGCAATGGACCCAATACCCGAATGAATGTCACATAGCAATATTCAGTGACGAGACTCTCACGGAAAAGAAAATCATAACGACAGACAAGATAAGCTATGCAGCCGGAAGAATGAAATCGCAGTACTATCAGATGGTATGGAGTGCAGGCAACGGTGATATTTACGTATTCTCACCAAGTTATGCCAAAACGATGAAAGACAGCCGCCAGCAGACTACACTGCCTGCTGGAGTTGTGAGAATTCCTGTCGGAACAGAAGCTTTTGACGATTATTACTGCAATATAGAAGAGAAAACAGACGGAAAATCATTCATGCGCTGCTGGCCTATAGCTGACGACTATTTCCTTTTGCTCATGTACGACCGTCCATTCTCAGAAACAGGTTATACAGCAAACCAGCTTGCTATTTTCAAGGCTGAAGACAAGAAGCTTACATACGTAACAGGCATGCCTTCGGACGTAAGCGGATTCGGAAACACTCCATACATAGAAAATGGAAAAGCTTATGTAGCAGTTACTACCACTTCCGGATATCCTGCCATCTATAAGATAGACCCTACTACAGGAGTTGCGACAAAAGGACTTACCGTAGAGGCGACTCAGCTTTCAGGTGTAGGAAGACTTAATGTAACAGAATAACATTGATAGCATTATAGGAGAGCTTCCATCTCCTATAATATTTTATTACAAAAAAATAAGAATGAAGAAAACATTACACAAGATACATCTCTGGCTTTCTATCCCATTGGGGCTGATAATCACTGTGATATGTTTCACCGGAGCCACACTTGTATTCGAACAGGATATCACACGTGCCCTAAACAAGAATCTTTATCAGGTGGAAGTGCCTCAGGGAAAAGAAAGACTTGCTCCTTCCGAAGTCATAAATATCGTACAGGACAGACACGGCGAAATGAAGATTTCATCCGTAAACATCCCTAAAGCTGCAGATGCCACATATCAGATAAGCTTCAGCAACGGAGGAAAGAAAGTCCTGTTCGTCAATCCTTACACAGGAGAAAGCATAGGATGGTCGAAATCATATCCTTTCTTTCAGACTATGAGGAAGCTGCACAGATGGTTCCTTGATGTTCCTAAAAGTAAAGGCAGCATGTCAACCGGTAAACTTATAGTGGGTATCTCTACAATAGCCATGACAATAATCCTCATAAGCGGACTGGTGATATGGATTCCACGTACCCGTAAGGCTCTGAAAAACAGACTTACAGTGGCGTGCGGCAAAGGTACAAGACGACTGATGTACGACTCTCACGTAGCACTCGGTTTCTATGCCACAATATTCCTACTGATTATGGCACTGACCGGACCTATATGGTCGTTCGGATGGTATAGGGAAGCCGTGTCCTCACTTCTTGGAGCCGAGCCTCAACCACAGAGCCAACAAGCCGGATACGCTCACGGACATGGACATGATGAGAAAAAAGAAAACGGCAAGACAGAACCCAGACAGGAAAATACCATAGCATACGACGCAGCCTTGAAAGAGATACAAAGCCTCTATTCTGAATATAACTATATCAAGCTGAGCAAAAACGAGGCAACCGTATCACTGAACAAAAACGGATACAGGAGTAAGTCGGACAATGTAAAGTTCAACCCAAAGACCGGACAAATAACCGAAATCAGGAAATTCGAAGATAACAGTGTGAGACAGAACCTCAGAGGACTGATATATTCGCTGCACGTAGGAACATGGGGCGGTCCTGTTACCAAAATCCTATATTTCCTGGCTGCACTGATAGGTGCCACTCTCCCACTGACCGGATACTATCTTTGGCTTAAAAAGAAGATGAGATAACAAAACTCCTAACATCAAATCAGAAAGTTAGTAACGAGCTAACATATTCTATAAATATAACTTGTGTTTATATAAATCACAGTGTGGTTTGTATAAACACAAGTTGTATTTTTATAAACCACACTGTGGTTTATAGAAAATAAGCTGAAGAAAATACTTTTTCGACGACACTATTTAAATATAAAACCGTACAAGGTGTTCGTTTTCGGACACCTTATTTTTTCGTCTTTCACTGATAATCAACGGATTAATATTTTGGCACACTTCTTGCATAATAAAAAGCGTCATAACGAACAATTTTATTCAAAACAGATTATTATGGATAGAGAAATACCAAAAGAAGTTCTGAAAAAAGAACGTAACAGACGAATATTAAAATATGGAGGTATAGGAGGTGGCTGCATTGCCCTCATCCTAATACTGTTTTCCTTAATGCGCAGCAGTGTGAAAGAAAAAGACCTGGTATTCTCGGAAGTGAGCAAAGGTACTATAGAAGTTAGTGTCAGCGCTTCAGGAAAGGTGGTCCCCGCATTCGAGGAAATTATCAACTCCCCTATCAACACACGTATATTGGAAGTATATAAAAAAGGTGGAGACAGCGTAAATGTAGGTACACCTATTCTTAAACTGGACCTGCAGAGTGCAAAGACAGAATACGACAAACTGCTGGATGAGGAACAGATGAAACGCTATCAACTGGAACAGCTGAAAGTGAACAACAGTACGTACTTGAGTGACCTCGAAATGAAAGTAAAGGTGGCTGAAATGAAACTGAACCGTATGAAGGTGGAATTAAGGAACGAACGTTATCTTGACAGTCTGGGTTCGGGTACCATGGACAGGGTTCATCAGGCAGAACTGAATTTCGAAACAGGAAAACTGGAACTGGAACAGCTGCACCAACAGCTCACCAATGAACGAAAGGTCAAGGCCGCCGACCTGAAGGTAAAACAACTGGAGTATGAGATTTTCCTTAAAGGACTTGCCGAGACAAAACGTACGCTTGACGAGGCACAGATACGCTCGCCACGCAAGGCTATCCTGACGTATATCAACAATCAGATTGGAGCTCAGGTAAACGAAGGTTCGCGTATAGCAGTGATTTCCGATTTGAGTCATTTCAAGGTTGAGGGTGAGATAGCCGACACATACGGCGACCGTGTTGCGGCCGGCGGAAAGGCCGTAGTAAAGATAGGCAGTGAGAAACTTGAGGGACAGGTGAGCAGTGTGACACCGCTTTCAAAGAACGGAGTCATTTCATTTACCGTTCAGCTGGAAAACGACAGTAACCGACGTCTCCGCTCCGGACTGAAAACAGATGTGTATGTGATGAATGCCGTAAAGGAAGATGTGTTGCGCATTGCCAATTCAAGCTATTACGTCGGACGCGGCGATTATCAGCTTTTTGTACTTGACGGTTCGGATGAGCTGGTAAAACGAAAGGTCCGTCTGGGAGATTCCAATTTCGAATATGTGGAAGTGGTATCAGGACTTCAGCCCGGTGACAGAGTTGTTATTAGCGACATGAGTCAGTATAAAAACAAGAACAAGTTGAAACTAAGAAAATAAATACAGCGATAAGTATGATAAGGAATTACTTCAGACAAGCATGGACACTTGTCAGACAACACAAACTTTTTACCGGTATATACGTGGTGGGTACAGGCCTGTCCATTGCACTGGTGATGACTCTCTTCATTATCTTTTACGTAAAGTTCGGTCCTGTCTATCCTGAATACAACCGTAATAGGACACTCGTTGTCAAACCGATAAAACGCTACCCGAAGGGCAAACCCGAAAACTGGACTATCAACGGTGGTATGGCTTATTATGTGATTGATGAAATGCTTGCAGACCTGCCCCATGTGGAGTTGGTAGCCGGTAGTATGTTTGATTCTTGGGAAAATTATCAGGTGTCTGCTACTGGTGTAAAGCCTTTCAAGGCAGTTCCACGTTTTGCCAACGAAGACTTCTGGAAACTCTTTTCTTTCCGTTTCATCGAAGGCCACCCTTTTACACAGGAAAATGTTGAAGCCAAGTCACCGGTAGCCGTCCTTAGCGAATCACTGGCCAGACGTCTGTTTGCTACGGTCGAGGGAGTAACGGGACGTCATTTCAGTTTCAATGGACGTGATTACCGTGTGTGTGGTGTGGTACAGGACGTATCCAATGCCACACCGGAAACGGTGGGCGATCTTTGGCTGCCATTGCTCAATGCACAAAACATCCGGAAAGAGTTGGACCGTATGGGATTGCTGGGTAATGTGTACGCTTACCTGTTGGTTGACGATAAGGCGAATATTGAAAAGGTACGTAGTGAGGTACAGGATGTGTTCCGCCGGTATTCACAGCAGGACAAAGACTATGAATACGACCTGATGGGACAACCGGACATATATTGGCTCAGCACCTTCCGTCAGGATTTGGATAAGGTTCCGGACATGATGGATCTGGCTAAAGATTTTCTCTATATCCTGCTGGCTTTACTTTTCATTCCGGCATTGAACTTGAGTGGAATGATTTCTTCGCGGATGGATAGCCGTATTTCAGAATTGGGTCTCCGCAAGGCATACGGAGCGACCCGTCGATGTTTGTTGGAGCAGGTGCTTTGCGAGAATCTATTATTGACCTTATTGGGAGGACTGGTTGGACTGGTATTCTCATATTTGATTGTATTGACGGCCAGCGACTGGATTCTGACACTATTCGACAAGAACATTTACGATACCTCCCTTTCCACTTCGTTCACGGTAGAAATGTTGTTCAATCCTGCGGTATTCGGTATTGCCTTGGCCGTGTGCGTTGTGCTCAATGTGGTGTCGGCGCTTGTACCCGCTTTGTATGCGTTGCGACATACCATCACAGAATCGTTGAACTCGAAAAGATAAAATGTCATGATACGAACTATTTTACACCAACTATGGAACCAGCGCCGTCAGAACGGCTGGATATTCTTGGAATTGCTGGTTGTCAGTTTTTTCTTGTGGACAGTTATCGATCCAATCTATGTATTGACCGCCAACCGTGCCATCGACCGTGGCTATAATCCCCAAGGGCTTTATGTGGTGAACATCGGCATGTACGACGAAACGAACGGAAACTTCAATCCCGATATGGCTTCCGACTCGATGAACCTGGTGGCTTACCATCGTATCGCCCGCATAGTGCGTGAGCAGCCTGAGGTAGAGTGCTGGTCCATTTCCGCTAACCAAAGTTTTCCTAACAGCAACTCGTGGAGCGGAACACAAGTTTTTGCCGATACCGCCTCTTTACACAAAAAAGAAGGCTACGTACATTCCCAGTGGTACAATTTCATAACACTTGATGGCAGCAATATGCTCCGTACCTACGGCATGAAAGATGTCCGTACGGGCGATGATATCCGGTTACCCGAACAGACTCAAGGAAAAGTCTTCATATCTGAACTGTTAGCCCTACGTCTATTTGGTACGGCAGATGCAGTTGGGAAAAAAGTTTATGAGGACGATGAACCTTCGGAAGTGGCAGGTGTATTCCGTGACTTCAAGCACCGTGATTACGAACAGCCTTATCCGCTCATTGTCCACATGTATGATGATATGCACGGAAGTCCTTATATGGCGTGGATGTATCCTTTTGTCATCCGTCTGAAATCAGGTGTGGACGAATCAGCCTTTATACAGCGTTTCAAGCAGGAAGTGGGGTCTCAACTATCCATTGGCAATTTCTATTTTGACAGTCTGAAAAAATTTTCAGACCTGAGTGAGGCCTATGCGATGGCAAGCGGTGTCACCAACAAGCTCCGCCTACAATATGCCTTGACTGGTTTCGCCCTGCTTTGCATCTTCTTGGGTATGGTGGGAACCTTCTGGATTCGCAGTAATGCCCGTCGGGAAGAGATAGGTGTGATGCGCAGCTTGGGAGCATCACAAAGGTGTATTGTGCGACAATTCCTTATCGAAGCATGGTTATTATTGACAACAGCTTTCGTGCTGGTCATTCCTTTCTTGCTTTATCATGCACAAACCAACGGACTATATGCAGTGGAAATGAACCGTTATTTCGTACCGAATCCGGAATACTGGCAGAACCGTTTCGGCTTCCACTTCTCAATTGTTCTGATAATCAGTTATCTGATATTGTTGATAATAGCGCTGATAGGAACATATATTCCGGTTGTACGGGCTGCACGCACTTTGCCGGCCGATGCTTTGAGAAACGAATAAAGATTTATAATAAAAAACATATAAC
>NZ_JANRHK010000027.1:0-28842 GCF_024733815.1 Bacteroides sp. ET336 | reverse complement strand
CACCACAGAATGGAACTACCGCTTTTTTCTATACTACAAATTTTTATTTGATGATCAGAATCGGTGTACGTGAGTGGAATATCATTTTCTTTGCAATACTTGGGTTGAACAGACGTGCAAAGACGTTTCTCTTATAGTTGGATACGCATAACACATCAATATTCTCTTCCCGTACATAATCATCCAGATTATTGAAGAAACTGTCCTCTGTAACCAGACTGTAATTAATCTTCAAATCAGGATATTGCTTGTGGAAATACTCCTTTATTCCAGAAAGCTTAATCTCATTCCATGTACGCCTTTCTTCATTGGAATTGAGATGAATGAAATAAATCTCAAAATTATAATCCTTGAAAGTAGTAATCAAAGAATCGAACGCAATCAGGTCACGCTGATCGAAGTTTGTAATAAACGCCACCTTATTGATTTCCTTGAAATTAATAAGTTTGGCTTCCTCAGGAATGGAATATACAAATACAGGACTGCGTTCTATAACTTCTGCCGTCACACTTCCCATCAGTCCGTACTCTGTCATATTTTCTCCACGTGTTCCCATCACAATCATCAATGGCGATTCCTCGCGTGCGTATGCCAGGATTTCTTCTTCCGGAATACCTTCCCTCAACAGACATGTGTATTTCACCTCCGGTATCTCCCCGTCCGCCATAAGTTTGTCTATAGTATCGGTCAACTCCTTCAAACGGTTATGGACGTTGTCCAGCATGCTCTTTATTCCCAATTCAGCCTCGTATGGCATTCCGTATCCTTCAGTAGCATACTGCAGGCTCGGCATATATACCGGACTGAAATAAACGTGCATCAGCACTACTTCAACTTTTATCTGTGCCGCAAAATTCAGACCGAACTTACAAGCTTTAAGCGAATTGGCAGAGAAATCCACCGGAACAAGAATTACCGGTTTTTTACGTTCCTTGTCAGTTTCTTTCACATGTTCTTTCACCACATCTTCTGCCAGCCATGCGGAACTCTCTATAATACTCAAGGCACGTGGCAAATCACTCTCTTTTATTCGTATTCTTACGCCTGAAGAAATGACAGGCTGTATAAGATTTACATTATGTATATATGCCTCTATGCCTTCGTTCTCCAGTACATTCTTCAATATCTGAGCTTTAGAATAAGTCAAGATAGCAAGCGTTACGAGTTTTTCTTCTTCCATAATAAGACTGATTTAGGTTAAAAATAAATTAATAGCCGGATAATCCCATATATATTGTACGTCTGCTAAAAAACAAAAATAGCTATAATAGTTATTTTCAACATATCTCGAACAACTATTATAGCTATCTCCTTATTTATGCTTCAGCCTCTTCTTTAAGGATAGCCAGTGCTTTTTCCAAAACCGTAGTATCGTCAAGCATAACCAAACCGCCATCCGGACCGGGTTCCAGATGGATACCCACACATTTACCGTCTTTGAAGTTCTGTCCTCCGAAAAAGTTTCTGACAGTCTCTACAGATATATTTAATTCATCGGCAATGCGATGCATACTTCCTTCAGGTAAAGAATCTTTAATGTTTCTTAGTTCATTAAAAGTAATAGTTCTTGTCATAGTAATCTATATTTTAAGAATTAGACAATATGGTTTTCATCTCGATGATAAATATATATATTTTTTACTTGACAAGCAAGAAAAATGTATATTTTTTATTTGATAACATGATATTTTATCACCTTTCCCAAATTTATATCAGAAATAGAGCGTTTTGGATATAATCATGCCGTAAACCACAGCGAAAAAATATGTAAGGAGCAGTACCAACACTACCACATCGACACTTTTCACATCGTATCCGCTCACCGTATATTGCGCTGAAATCAATTTAGGCTTGAAAATAAACTTGTTTGATATAAATACATACAGGAAATATATTATAACACCGCATAATAACCCGTCCAACATACCGAAAAATACATCTCCGGGATAATGCACTCCCAAATAGACACGCGAATATGTAGGTATCAGTGCCCACAAAAACATCATAAATCCCAGTTTTATATTCTTAACAAGCAAGGAAACGAACATAGCCACGGCAAATGTGTTCGCGGCATGACTTGATATAAATCCAAACAGCCCCCCTGCCCTATAATTATTCACCGTATCTACCATATACATAAGCTCAGGATCTTTGGTCGGGCGAAAACGCTCGAACAATGGTTTGCAGATTCCTGATGAAGTCTGGTCAGCAAGTGCTATCACCAAAGCTATCATTAAAAGAATCAACATTCCGTGTTTGAACTTGTTGTTCTTGAATATGACATACAGCAATGCGACAGCCGCAGGAATCCATGTCTTAGTACTTGTCACTATATACATAAATCCATCCCAGAATATCGAATCACTTCCATTGAGTTTCATCAATATCAACTTATCCAAATCTATCAATTGCTGTATGTCCATATATAGAAAAATATTATAACATTATATTACCTCAATGCTTTCTGTCGGTACCCATCCTCTGTTACCGTCTTCAAGGCTTACTTCCTTCCATCCCTTCATGGTATTGTCGTTGATATAAACCTTTGTTCCTTCATGCAGGACAAACAGATCGGTACCACTTTCGTTAGGAGTACTTTTTACTGTTACTGACGGTTGCATTACGATAGCTCCAGTTCTGTTCACCAATCTGTCCTTCTGTGCATCGGCAAACAGATTTCCTACAACCGTAAAGAACAGAAATATAACGGCCAATGAAAAACCTATTTTCTTTAAAACTATTTTTTTACCGAAAATATAGGTTGAAGTTCCTAACAAGAACAATATGAAACATGAAATGGCAAACACGCTCCAAGCCGATTCACTCATAATGTTTCTTATAGAATTTATCCAAGTGACTATGAAAACTTCACTCTTGGGAGTAACCTTATCTATTGTCTTGCTCTTGGCCATTTCAAGATTATATCTCACGTCATTATCTCCCGGAGACAACAGTAAAGCGCGCTCATAATTCAGTACAGCCTTTGCTATATTCTTATTCTTGTAATAACTGTTTCCCAAATTATAATACACATCTGCCGATTCCTGTCCGGCATTCAGTATTGCTTCGTACTTTTCAATCGCAGTCTTAAAATCATTTTCCTGATAAGCTTTGTCGGCCTCTTCCTTAACCGAAGCGTTGGCAGAAAAGACAAAACCTATTAGAAGCAATATAAAAACATACACTTTATTCATATAATCAATTCTCCTATATGTTTTAACGTTTAATACTGTTTTCCATTTTGCTTATCACTTCGACAGATGCCGAATAAACTTTATCCATTGTCTCGTTCTGATTTCCCGGAGCATATCTAGCAAACTCGCATTCCGACAAGACATCGATAAATTCCTTTATAAGATCTTCGGATACACCTTGTCTGGAAAGCTCAGCCTCTATGTTGTCTCTGGAAAGCTTGGAAACAGGAATATTCAACTTATCGCTGATATAACCCCACAGAGCCTTCAATACCTCATCATAGAATTCATTTACCTTGCTTTCTGCAAGAAGCTTACCTGCAAGCTTCATACGTTTTGTAGCAACCTTGTTAGCCTTCTTTGTCTTAACCTTTGCAACATTTGCATTCTCGACAGCCTGTTTCCTATATATCACAACGAATACCACAAACAGCACGAAAGGTATGATATACCACAAATAATATGATATAGTTCCAAAGAAATATTTTCCTTTTTCTCTCAAAGCAGAATCGACTGTCTTGATAAACAAGATGTCAGTGCCCAATACCTTGACATTCTCCTTGTTAGTAAAGTCAGCTATCACCTGCTGGTTGGCTGCATTACCTTCACCCTTGGCTACCTTCAGATTATATGCCTCAGTTTTCAAGGTCTTATAAGTTCCCGACTTTACATCAAAATATTTGAATTCTACAGGTGGAATTGTAAACTCTCCGGCATGACGTGGGATTGCCAGATATTCAATTTTCTTTGTTCCGCTCAGTCCGTCTGCAGTCAGTTGGAAATTATCATCAATCTTCGGATCATATATTTCAAAATCATGCGGGAATTTAACTTCCGGAGCACTGACCAGTTTCATATTACCTGTACCTTCTATTGTCAGTTTTACAGTAACAGCTTCGTTTGCTTTAAGCTCTGTAGCACTGATTTCCGATTTCATAGTGAAAGTACCCACACCTCCCGAATAGCCTTCAGGTTTGGCAGGAAGCGGATCTACATTAATAACCACCTTCGGTGCAACAATTTTCTTGTTAACCTCCACATAACCGCCTCCGTTGAAGAATGCCTCAAAAGGATCGTCGGATACAGCCACTCTCTGAGCAACGACTGCGTCAAACGTTACAGCAGGTATTTCAAGACGTCCTGACTTTTGCGGGAAAATCACATACTGCCTGTAAACCACAGTATTATAGTTTCTGCCTTTGTAATGTTCCAGCTTGAATGTCTTCTGTGCAGGAAGTTCAACTTCCTGTACGTAAAATCCCTGCTGGTCCGGCATCTTTCCAAGCAACTGGCGAAGATCGACCGTAGTATAAGCCTTGTATGTCACCAATATGGCTTCCTGCTCGTGAACCTTAGTCTTGCTTGCTGTTGCCAGAACAAACAGATCCTTATCGGAAATCTTTCCGTTCGACTTCTGGTTTCTTGATGAAATTCCACTGTTGCCCTGGCTCTGGTTAGAGTTGGCATCTTCCTTATCCTTAGGAAGAACCTTTATTGTAAGTGGATTAGAGAAAATCTTCTCACCATCAACTTCAATGCTTGCAGACGGAATATTAAATGTACCTTCCGAAACTGCCATCAGAATATATGTATATGTGATGGAACGACTGGAAGACACCTTGCCGTTAATTATCTGTGTACTACTCTGCTGCGAACGGCTAGGTCCCATAAGGACATCAAAACCCTTAGCCTGCGGAGCAAGGAAATCCTTTACATCCTGCGAATTCACAGTGTATGTAAGTCTGAACTGATCACCGTTTACCACTACTTCAGGAGCAGAAGCTTTTAATGTCACTTCTTCCTTGGCAAACACGTGGAGTGACGCAGTAATCATCAATATCAAGAAAATATATTTTCTCATCATTATATAAATTATTGTTTTTCCACTTATTAAAATATCAATAGAAATTCGTTACAGGATTACCAGTCTTTCTCAAGTTTCTTTCCGCTCACCTGCATCTGTTTCTTCACTTTATCCTGTACGTCTTTCTCGTCTTGCATAGCAGCTCTCAGCAATTGTTCGGCATTTTCTTTCGACATTTCATCCTTGTTCTGTTGCTGCTGTTGCTGATTTTGATTTTGCTGCTGTTGCTGTTGATCCTGCTGATCCTTGTTCTGTTCTTTCTCGTCCTGTTTCTGATCCTGCTTCTGTTCTTTCTGCTGATCCTGATTTTGCTGTTGCTGCTGGTCTTTCAGCTGTTTCTGTGCAAGTACCAGATTGTAACGAGTTTCATCATCCTTAGGATTATTACGCAATGACTCTTTATAAGCTTCTATACACTGCGGCAGTTGCTTTGACGATTGAAGTATAACCCCCATATTATGATATATATGAGCCAACTTTTCCTTATCTTTTTCCAGACGTGCCGCAGCCTCAAACTGTTCCATAGCTTCCTTGCCTTTTTGCTGCATTAGTAGCGAGTTTCCCAGATTGAACATTGCATCTGCAGATTTAGGATTAATCTCAAGTGCCTTTCTGTAATCTACTTCAGCCTTTACAAACAGACTGTCATTATATAACTTGTTTCCGCTACGAAGATAATCCCTGTCAGTCTTCTGTGCATATGAAGCAGAAACTCCCAGAAGCATTATCCCTATCAAATATACTTTACTACACCGCATAAATCAATCCTGTTTAAAAAGTTTTACATTCTTAAATAGAGGATTTTTCCTATTGAGCAACATAACGTCTGCGGCAAGCAGAATCAATGCCAGCCATGCCAGTACGTCAAACTGCTCGTCGAATTCTGTATATACCTGAGTCTCAACATCAGCCTTTGCCAGCTTATTTATTTCAGCGTTAAGAGCCCTCTCTGCATTGTTTGTATTATCAACACGAACATACATACCATTACCTGCTTTTGCAATCTCCTGACACATTTGTTCGTTCAGCTTTGTCACTACCACATTGCCATCCTTGTCACGACGGAAATCATTCGTTCCTTCTACTGGAATAGGTGAACCGTCAGGCGAACCAACTCCAAGTACAAAAACTCTTACGCCCTTCTCCGCAGCCTGCTGAGCAGCTTCCACTGCTCCTCCTTCGTGGTTTTCACCATCTGTAATAAGAACAATTGCACGTCCTACACCTTCATTCGGAGTAAAACTCTTCATAGCCAAGTCGATAGCACCACGAATATCAGTTCCCTGAGTTGTAATAAGAGAAGGAGATATTGTTTCCAGAAACATTTTTGCAGATATATAATCGCTTGTTATAGGAAGCTGGGTAAATGCCTCTCCAGCAAAAACTATCATAGCGACCTTATCATTATTGAATGTCTCTACAAGTCTGGACACTAATTTCTTTGACTTTTCCAGTCGGCTTGGTGTAACATCCTGAGCCAGCATTGAGTTGGAAATATCCAACGCAACCACAGTTTCAACACCCTGACGTTTCACCGTCTCCATTTTGGAACCAAACTGAGGACGTGCCAGCATGAATATAACCATGACCAGCGCAGCTGTCACCAGCCAGAACTTTACGTCAGGTCTGTATTTCGAAACATTCGGCATCAGATGTGCCATCAGTTCCGGGTCTCCGTACTGACGTAATTTTTTCCTTCTCCTATAATTGGTATATATATAGAATACTACCAAAAAAGGAATTATCAATAAAAAATACAAATATATCGGTTCTCCAAATCTAAACATGGCAAAACATTTTTAAGGTATTTTCTTCAAAACCGTATTACGTAAAATCAGCTCAAGCAGGATACATAAGAATGCCACGAGAGCAAAAATCTCGTATTCCTCTTCCCTTTTGCTGAATTCCTTTACATTAAGTTTTGTTTTTTCCAACTTATCTATCTCCTGATAAACTTCCTTCAGTTTGGAATTGCTAGTAGCCCTGAAATAATTACCGTTAGTTTCGGCAGCAATCTGCGTCAAGGTCTGTTCATCTATTTCTACAGGTGTCTGAATATATTGCACACCGGCATATGTCTGCATAGGATAAGGAGCTGTACCGTTGGTTCCTACACCTATCGTATATACTCTCACTCCAAACTGTTTGGCTATCTCGGCAGCAGTAAGAGGAGAAAGTTCACCGCGGTTGTTCACACCGTCCGTCAGCAATATCACGACTTTTGATTTTGCCTTGCTGTCTTTCAATCTTGTAACAGCATTCGCCAGTCCCATACCGATAGCAGTACCGTCTTCTATCATTCCGCGATAAATCATTTCGCAACTTACGCTCTGAAACAAATTAAGCAGAACTCCATGGTCAACAGTAAGAGGACACTGCGTAAAAGCCTCCCCCGCAAATATCGTAAGACCGATATTGTCATTAGGTCTTCCGTTGATAAATTCGGCAGCCACCTGTTTTGCGGCCTCAAGTCTGTTAGGTTTCAAATCCTCAGCCAGCATACTTGTAGAAATATCCACAGCCAGCATTATGTCAATACCTTCAATTTCAGTGTTCTGCCAATTATCGGTAGTTTGCGGTCTTGCAAGCACCAGCACTATCATTACGAACGTACACAGTCTGAGCAGAAAAGGAGCATGGATCAAATAGACCTTCCAGCTTTTCGGCGCATTCTGATACATTCGTGTGGTAGATACCTGAAGAGTAGCCTCTGTCCGTTTCCTGTGCATCACATACCATACTATGTACGGTATAAGCAAAATCAGTAAAAACAGATATTCAATATTAGCAAAAATCATATCTTCATTCATTTATACGTTAAAAGAAGAGATCTATAATGCATTTCACACCTACATACAAAGCAACTACCGCAATAACACCAGTCAGTCCTATGCTGCACATCAATGCTATACGGCCTTGTTTTGAACGTTTCTCTTCCACTTTTATTTCCGTAGGCTCTTTTTTCGCATTAGGATCTTCCTCCAGCTTGGTTTCATTGATAAAATCCATTGCATTTACCAGATTCATATCATTCTCGTTCATCATCGGTGCATGTTTGGCAAACTTCACCAAGTCAGCAGTCTCGAAAAGATATTTCAAGTCTTTGAGCGATTCCTTATCCCTTACCTGCAACAGATTTTCAATTATTTCGGACGATGTCATCTCCATTGCATTAAAACCGAAACGTTCCATTATGTAAGTACGTATCACGTCAGTAAGCTCTGTGTAATACTGTTTAGGATCCTCCCTTTGCACATTCTTGTTAGCCTTGATTTCCTCGATATGCTTCATGGCTTCCTGATGAGGAGGCAATTTCGGTTCAATCTTTATAATCTTTATTATAGGTTTGTTGTCTCTATATCTTATAATAAAGAATACACATGCCGATCCGAACAGCAACATCAGGATAAAGGCATATACCATTGTATCTATATCCTCCCATTGGATAGGAACTTCCACCACAGTTTTCGGTCCGAAGAACTGATCAGGGTGCAAAGTATCCACCGGTATGGAATAGACTTTGAGAGCTAAAGATTCAGAACGATATTTTTCATCGTCAACCATAACCTCCAATGGAGGAAGATAATACAAAGCCGAGTCAAAGGAAGTAATAGTATATTCCTGAGTGATAACCCACCTTTTGTCGTCATTCAACTTCTGTGTGTCAGGCTTGGCTATGTCAAGTACTTCCACTCCCCTCACCAACGTATCTTTTATCACAGGCAGGCGTAATTTTTTATCAGCATCCATACTTACTTCCAGATGCACCTTAGTCTGTTCGCCCACCAGCAGCTGCAATGAATCAATGCTGGCCCTTACAGTAACCTGTTGTGCGCTTGCCTGCGAGCCAAACAAGGTAAAAGCGGCAAAGCACAATGAGCCGAGCATCATTTTTCCATAATTAAACAATATCTTCTTCATCTGATTATCAGTTTCTTTTAGCAAACAAATTCAGCAATGCCCTGACATAATCCTGGTCTGTACGTACAGATACAGAATCCACATTACACAGATTAAACGTATCGTTAAGTTTCTTCTGACGTTCCACCCACCAGTCATGATGAGTCTTTCTCAACGACTTAGACGAAGTGTCAATCCATTCCTCATGCCCCGTTTCGGCATCACGCACAAGCATCAGACCCACGTCAGGCAGTTCCTCCATACGTTTGTCATACACTTGCACAGCCACCACGTCATGCTTTCTGTTTGCCACAGTCAATGCATTCTTGAAATCATTGTCATCAATAAAATCGCTCAACATGAACGCCGTACAACGCTTTTTCAATACATTCGTAAGATATTCAATTGCGCATTGCAGATTTGTGCGCGAACTTTCCGGCTTAAAGTCCAGCAGCTCGCGTATGATATACAGAATATGTTTACGTCCTTTTTTAGGCGGTATAAACTTTTCTATTCTGTCAGAAAAGAATATAACACCGATCTTATCGTTATTCTGGATAGCGGAGAAAGCTATTGTAGCAGCAATCTCCGTCACCATATCCTTTTTCATCTGCTTCGACGTACCGAAATCAAGACTGTTCGATACATCCACAAGCAGCATCACTGTCAGTTCGCGTTCCTCTTCGAATACCTTTACGAATGGCTTGTCAAAGCGTGCTGTTACATTCCAGTCGATGTCACGCACATCATCGCCATACTGATACTCTCTCACTTCGGAGAAAGCCATACCCCTACCCTTGAAGGCAGAATGATACTGTCCGGCAAATATATTGCTTGACAGTCCTCGGGTCTTAATTTCTATCTGGCGTACACGCTTTAATAATTCAGTAGTTTCCATTCTTCAAAAAAGGTTTCTTTCTAATTAAGGCACTTCAACCTTATTAAGTATCTTGCTTACTATTTCGTCCGAAGTAACGTTTGTAGCTTCAGCCTCGTATGTCAGACCGATACGGTGACGCAATACATCGTGAGCCACAGCACGAACATCTTCAGGAATAACATAACCTCTACGCTTGATAAACGCATAGCTGCGTGCGGCAAGAGCCAGGTTGATGGAAGCACGAGGAGATCCTCCGAAACCGATAAGGCTCTTGAGTTCCTTCAAATCATATTTTTCAGGATAACGGGTTGCAAAAACGATATCGGCAATATACTGTTCAATCTTTTCATCCAGATAAACCTGTCTTACGACTTTGCGGGCTTCCATTATATCCTCAGCTTTAAGAAGAGGCTTGATTTCCACTTTCTCGCCCGAGATATTCTGACGGATAATCTTCTTTTCCTCTTCAAGTTTAGGATAATCTATGATAACCTTCAGCATGAAACGGTCCACCTGTGCTTCAGGCAACGGATAAGTACCTTCCTGCTCGATTGGGTTCTGTGTAGCCATAACCAGGAAAGGTTCCGGCAAGCGGAATGTTTCCTTACTCAATGTCACCTGACGTTCCTGCATAGCTTCGAGCAAAGCACTCTGTACTTTTGCAGGAGCACGGTTAATTTCATCGGCCAATACGAAGTTGGCAAAGATAGGTCCCTTTTTAGCGATGAACTGTTCATCCTTCTGACTATAAATCATTGTACCGATAACGTCGGCAGGCAACAAGTCAGGAGTAAACTGGATACGACTGTATTTAGAATCAATAAGCGATGCCATAGTCTTGATAGCCAATGTCTTTGCCAAACCGGGCACACCTTCCAACAATATATGTCCGTCAGCCAACAATCCTATCAGCAATGATTCAACCAAATGTTTTTGTCCCACGATAACCTGATCCATACCTGTCATCAGGTTTGTCACGAACGCACTCTGGCGTTCAATCAATTCGTTCAATGCACGAATATCAATAGCTTCAGCCATAATTTCTTGTTTATTTTATTAATTTCATTCTCTATATTTTATACACCAATCAAGGTCAACCCCTTTTTAGTGCACCCAAAATTACGTTTTTAAGTTAACAGCCACAACTAATATTTATTAAAAAATCATACAGATGTATCTATTTAAGTCTTTTTTATCTTATTCTGCCGAATTTAAAATCAAATCGTAAATATAAAACAAAAGAACAGCATCATGATGGATACTTTCCAACTGACACTGTTCCACTCAATTGTTATATTCTCTGATTAATCCGCAGGAGTAAGTTTTGGTATCCGCAATGTGGTACCGATAGGCACATTATTCGGATCATCTATCACATCCTTATTATACATTACGATATAAGGCCACAGTTTTCTGTTTCTGAAATATTTGTATGCTACTTTCGACAACGTACTTCCCTTCACAATGGTTACAGTGTCCAAAGTCCCGCTTATTTTATAAACCACCTCATCCGACAGATATTTTATTTCCGACACATCATCTGTGGCAACACCGATAATCGAGTCAATAGCTTTCTTATGCACAACTACTGTATCTTCGGCATTATTTTCTTCAGCAGTTTCAATGCTGTCAGACATTTCTGTATCCACAGAATCAACAGGAGCCACAGAAACAGGCTTTTCTTCATACTGCTTCAAGTCATTACTACGTTCCACAGAGTCATTGCTCCTTCCTGCAAACACACCCCACATCACACCTACACCAATAACAACACCCGCCAGAAGTACCGCAGCAAACATATACCATGACATAAACCATCTACGTTGTTTACCTTCTGTATTCTCCGTAGGAATTTCCTCCTTTTCTTCACATGGTTCCGGTGCCTCAGGCGCAACATTTAAAGGAATATTCTCTGCATCCGGGTCTGCCACATTAGCAATATCCGACTGTTCCGAAGCCACATCCGGTTCCGGCTCACTTGGCGTCACCACCTCACCGACTTCAGAAGATTCATTTTCATCAATATCATCAAAATGAACACCTTTATTCAATTCTACAGGCTGAAAATGAGAAAACGGTTTGTTTACAGCTTCCTTCAACGCAGCATCAGGAATAAAAACCACCTTACCCTCATTGTCTGCTTCCGTTATCAGTTTAAAGGTTCCCAAACCCTTAATCTTCACATACTTGTCTCTTTTCAGTCCCTCTTCAATCAAGGCAAAAAAGCTACAGACAAATGCATCCGCATCTGCCTGTTCCATATTCATTTTTGCAGCGAGTAAAGCCGCAAGATTTTCAATCGTAAGTTTGTCTTCCATTGATTACCCGTTTAGCACCGAATTGATTCTTTCTTTCAACAATGATGAAGGTCTGAAACCCACAAGAAGTTTTGGCGGGAACAATATCCGTTTGCCTGTAGATGCATTGACTTCAATTTTTTCCATCTTCTTCTTTGTCTCAAAAACGCCGAATCCCTGAATAGTCACATCCTTACCTTCCTGCAAATTAGAAGAAACGATGTCTGCCACAGACGACATCAGTTTTGAAATCCTTTTATCATCAATCCCCGTCTTTGCAGACAACGCATCTATAAACTCCTTCTCATTCATTCCGCAATCCTCCCATACAGGTCGAAATCATCGGCATCTTCTATCAGGACATTATAGAAATGGCCTTCCTTCAATCTCTTGCCATCGTCTTTAATAAGAACCTCTGGATCTACCTCTGGAGAATCAAACTCTGTTCTTCCCACATAGTAGTCACCTTCTTTTCTGTCGATTATAACCTTGAAAGTCTTTCCTATTTTCTGATGACTCAACTCTCCGGAAATCTCCTGCTGTAACGCCATCAGCTCATCCAGACGTTTCTGTTTTACCTCCTGCGGTATATCATCATCATAATTTTCAGCCGAGAAAGTACCCTCCTCCTCAGAGTAGGCAAAAGCTCCCATACGGTCAAACTTGGCAACCTTAACGAATTCTTTCAACTGTTCGAAGTCATCTTCAGTTTCTCCGGGATGTCCCACCATAAGAGTAGTACGCAAGTGTATTCCCGGCACTTCTTTACGGAACTCCTCAATCAGTCTGTAAGTTTCCTCTTTTGTCACGTGTCTTCTCATTCGCGACAACATATTGTCACTGATATGCTGCAAAGCAATGTCCATATACTTGCAAACATTATCATTCTCCCTCATTACGCGGAACAACTCTCTTGGGAATTTTGCAGGATATGCATAATGCAGACGTATCCATTCCACCCCAGGAATTTTTGCCATTCTGTCAATCAGTTCCGGCAACATCTGCTTCTTGTAAAGATCAACACCATAATAAGTAAGTTCCTGAGCTATAACCTGAAATTCCTTGACACCTTCCGATACGAGCAATTTCACCTCGTCCAGAATTTCCTCCATCGGTCTTGACACGTGTCTTCCCGTTATTATAGGTATGGCGCAATACGAACACTTTCTGTCACAACCTTCCGAAATCTTCAGATAAGCATAATGTTTAGGAGTAGTAAGATGTCTTTCTATTGCAAATTCCGAATGATAAGCCTTGCCCAAATCCTCAAGCAACTCATTCCAGTTGAATTTACCATAAAATTTATCCACCTGCGGAATTTCCACTTTCAGTTCGCTAAGATAACGTTCAGACAAGCATCCCATTACATAAAGCTTTTTGAGTTTTCCCTCTTCCTTTGCCTGGCAAAACTCCAGAATCATATTAATGGACTCCTCTTTCGCGTCACCGATAAATCCGCAAGTATTAATCACCGCTATCTCCCCATGTGGTTTCTCCGCATCATGTGTCACCTTGTAACCGTTAGCTTCAAGCTGACGCATAAGTTTTTCAGAGTCCACCAGGTTCTTGGAACATCCAAGAGTAATTATATCAATAGTATTTTTTCTCATTTATTTTCCTTCAGAGCCAAACAACGAATCAACGAACTCACGGCGACGGAACACCTGCAAGTCCTCAATACCTTCACCAAGACCTATATATTTCACAGGAATCTTAAACTGGTCAGATATACCAATCACCACACCACCTTTGGCAGTACCGTCAAGTTTGGTTATAGCCATCGCATTAACCTCCGTAGCCAAAGTAAACTGTTTAGCCTGTTCAAAAGCATTTTGTCCTGTAGAACCGTCAAGTACCAGCAACACCTCGTGAGGAGCATCAGGTACAACCTTCTTCATCACGTTCTTAATCTTGGTAAGCTCGTTCATCAGTCCCACCTTGTTATGCAGACGTCCTGCAGTATCAATAATCACTACGTCAGCATTATTAGCCACAGCAGAACTCAAAGTATCAAAAGCCACCGATGCAGGATCGGCTCCCATTTTCTGTTTCACCACAGGCACACCTACACGTTCGCCCCAAATATCCAGCTGTTCAACAGCAGCAGCACGGAAGGTATCGGCAGCACCCAGATACACAGTATTTCCAGCTTTTTTAAATTGATATGCCAGTTTTCCGATGGTTGTAGTCTTACCTACTCCGTTCACTCCCACCACCATTATCACGTATGGTTTCTTTCCTGCAGGCAGAGTAAAGTCCTCAGCATCCACCGTATTGTTTTCAGTAAGCAGAGCCGCAATTTCCTCCCTAAGAATATTGTTAAGTTCCTGGGTATTTACGTACTTATCCTTTGCCACCCTTGTTTCTATACGTTTAATGATGTTCAAGGTAGTCTCCACACCCACATCCGAAGTTACCAACACTTCTTCAAGGTTGTCCAATACTTCATCGTCCACCTTTGATTTTCCGGCAACAGCCCTTGCTATTTTTCCGAAAACACTTTCTTTAGTTTTAGACAATCCCTTGTCCAGAGTTTCCTTCTTTTCTTTAGAGAAAAAGCTAAAAATTCCCATACTTATACAATTATCTATTTATGACACAAAGATATAACTAATTTCTTAGATATAAAAAAAGTTCCCGCCGTTTATTATTGGCGGGAACTTTCAAAATATCATTTAATAGCTGTAATGCTACAATTATTTCTTAAAGAAGTCCTGAACTTTTTCGTTTGGAACCATCTGTTCGTCAAAGATGTAAGCACCAGTCTTAGGTGACTTAACCATTTTGATAACCTTAGTATAAGAACGTCCTTCTTTACCTGTCTGAAGGGTTGCGACTGTTTTCTTTGCCATGGTTTACTCTTATTATTTAATTTCTTTATGTACTGTTACTCTCTTCAAGATTGGGTTATATTTCTTAAGTTCCAATCTTTCAGTTGTATTCTTTCTATTCTTTGTAGTGATATAGCGAGAAGTTCCCGGCAAACCACTTTCCTTCATTTCTGTGCACTCAAGGATTACCTGTACTCTGTTACCTTTAGCTTTCTTAGCCATAGTCTTTCTCTCCTTTTAATTAACCAATAATTTTGATACTCTTCCAATCGCAGTAACCGTTAGCTACAGCTTCGTTCAATGCAGCGTCCAGTCCTTTCTTGTTAATAACTCTCAAGCCGTTAGCGCAGATGTTCAGGCTAATCCAGCAATCTTGTTCTACATAGTAGAATTTCTTTGTAAACAAGTTCACATCAAAAGTTCTTTTAGTTCTTCTCTTTGAGTGTGAAACGTTGTTGCCAATCATGGCTTTCTTTCCGGTAATTTGACAAATTTTTGACATTTCTATCTAGTTTTTATAGTTTCAATTCGTTCATTCTTTAAAACGGAGTGCAAAGTAAGCGTTTTTATTTCAAACATGCAAACTTTTAAGTAATAAATTCTACTTTTCCTCGTTATTTTCTTGATTTTGACACAATTCACGCAATAAATACAGTGCTTTTATGCTTGCATTATGCACATTTTGCTCTCTTCCATTGTCTTCGCAGATTTTTTCTGTTATCACATTATCCTTGTTGCCTGCAGCAATCCAGACAGTACCAATCGGTTTGTCAGGAGTACCGCCTGTAGGTCCCGCAATACCGGATGTAGCTACAGCAAAATCAGCATTGAAAGCCTTCATTGCTCCCTTTACCATTTCCACTACTGTTTCCTCGCTCACCGCGCCGAACTGTTCCAGAGTTTCGGCACTCACCCCAAGCAAATTCTGTTTTGCCTCGTTCGAGTAAGCCACGATTCCACCTTTATAGAATTTTGAACTTCCAGGAATAGCAGTAAGAATAGCAGCTATATTACCGGCTGTACAGCTTTCTGCAGTTGCAAGCGAAAATTCCTCTCTCCAGAAAATCTCGCTTATATCTCGACTTAACATTTTACCTTCTACTGACATAATCTCTTTATATTTTATATTGTTCTATTTAATTGTCACTCTCGAATAAGCCGGCTTGTCTATGCTGCAGAAATCCTTATCCAGGAATTTATAGTATCCTGTAATGGCAATCATGGCAGCATTATCCGTAGTATATCCGAATTTCGGAATATAGATGTTCCATCCATATTTTGCAGCATGTTCGCGGAAAGCATTTCTCAATCCGTTGTTGGCCGACACTCCACCAGCCACAGCCACCTCGTTTATACCCGTATCCTTCACAGCCTTACGAAGCTTGTCCATAAGAATATCCACGATAGTTTTTTCCAGCGATGCGGCCAGATCCTCTTTATGATGTTCTATAAAGTCAGGATCATCCTTCAGCCATTCCCTCAACGAATACAGGAAAGAAGTCTTCAGTCCGCTGAAGCTATAATCATATCCCGGGATATGAGGCTTGCTGAAAGTATATGCCGAAGCATTACCCTGTCTAGCCAGTCTGTCTATTATCGGGCCACCCGGATATCCTAATCCCATAACCTTCGAACATTTGTCAATAGCCTCGCCTGCAGCATCGTCAATAGTCTGTCCCAGAACCTCCATATCATTGTATGCATTCACACGTATAATCTGCGAATTACCACCTGAAACGAGCAGACACAGGAAAGGATACTTAGGCTGATTATTATCCTCGCCGGACTCCTTTATAAAATGTGCCAGCACATGTCCCTGCAAGTGATTGACCTCCACCATCGGAATGTCAAGCGATCTGGCAAGTCCCTTAGCGAAAGACACACCCACCAACAGCGACCCCATAAGTCCTGGTCCGCGGGTGAAAGCCACCGCACTCAAATCCTCCTTCTGCACTCCTGCCCTTTTCAGCGCCTCATGCACCACAGGCACAATGTTCTGCTGATGAGCTCTCGAAGCAAGTTCAGGCACCACGCCACCATACGCTTCATGCACAGCCTGGCTGGCAATCACACTCGACAGCAACACACCGTCACGTATAACGGCAGCCGAAGTATCGTCACACGACGACTCTATACCTAATATAACGACATTATCCATTGTAATCTATAATAATAAAGTTTGAAATCAATAAGTAAGTATCTCCAATCCGTTTTCCGTCATAAGGAAAGTATGTTCCCACTGTGCCGAAGGAAGTTCATCTTCCGTAACTACAGTCCAGTCATCCTCCTCATCCACAAATACTTCATACGTACCCATATTAATCATCGGCTCAATGGTAAACACCATTCCCGGCACCAGCAACATTCCCGTACCTTTTTTACCGAAATGCTCCACGTCCGGTTCCTCGTGGAATTCCAGTCCCACACCGTGTCCGCACAGATCTCTCACTACCGAGAAACCGTTCTTCTTGGCATGCTTCTCAATAGCGTTACCAATATCACCCACGAAACCGAAAGGAGTAGCAGCCTGCATACCAATCTCCAGACATTCCTTTGCCACCCTCACAAGCTTCTCCTTTTCAGGCGAAGTTTTACCTATTATAAACATACGCGAAGCATCAGAGTAATATCCGTCGAGAATAGTCGATACATCCACATTGATAATATCTCCCTCCTCCAATATCTCATCTTCCGACGGAATACCGTGACACACCACCTCATTTATAGAAGTACATACACTTTTCGGAAATCCCTCATAATTGAGCGGTGCAGGTATGGCTCCATGCGACACCGTAAAGTCATACACCATCTTGTCAATCTCAGCCGTACTCATGCCGGCCTTGATTTCACTTGCCACCAAATCAAGCACAGCAGTATTTATCACACCGCTGCGTCTTATTCCCTCAATCTGTTCAGGAGTTTTTATAAGTTTTCTTGAAGGGACCAGATGTCCTTTATTCTGAAAATACAGTACCTTCTTGTCCAGTTCAGTAAGTTCTGCCCCTTTAGGCACTCTCCAGTTTATTTTGTTTCTCACCATATAATTCAATATTGAAATGATATGCAAAGTTAGTAAAAATCGAATTAGACCGGAAACCATTGTGTAATACTTTTCCCCTATACATTTAAAAAACATTAAAAACCCACTCATTCAGCAATAAAAAAGTCTCAATAATTTTTATTAATAATTATTAAGAGTATATTTGTAATCAAAGGCAAGACCTTACTATCTAATAACAAATTAAACAAAACAAGAATGGACAAGTATCAAATCGGCGCAAATGCCGGTATTGTCTGGAACAAACTGAAAGACAATGCACATTGGGATTACAAACAGCTGAAGGCAGCAACAGGTTTAACAGACAGAGATTTAAATGCTGCAATAGGCTGGCTGGCCAGAGAAGACAAGATTGATTTTGACATCAGCGATCAGCATGACACATTATTTCTGAACGTAAATGTTTACATTGGATGATATAACACTACTGTAGCAAGCTTAATTCCATGCCCCGTACAAAAGTTCGTACGGGGCTTTTTTTGTTTTAGCCTCAAATTTAGTACCTTTGCATCAGCATTATAACAAAACACCAAATAACATTTTATGAAATACAAAATCATCGTTTTAGACCTTGACGGTACACTCACCAACACAAAAAAAGAAATAACCCCTCACACACTTGAAGTCCTGCTTCGCGCCCAGGAGAAAGGAATCAAGATAGTACTTGCCTCAGGACGCCCCACCTACGGCATAGCACCTCTGGCAGAAAAACTTCAACTGTCAAAATACGAAGGTTATATTCTGGCATACAACGGCGGCGAAATAATCGACTGGAAAACAGGCGAACTCATGTATAAGAATCTTCTCGACCACGATGTCCTCCCATATCTTTACCAGTGCGCCAAAGACAACAATTTCGCAATCGTGACATACGATGGCGAGTACGTCCTCACCGAACATCCCGACGATGAATATGTCCTGAAGGAAGCCATCCTCAATGTAATGAAGATAAAGAAGGTTGACAACTTCCTGGAGGCCGTAAAGCACCCGATAGCAAAATGCCTTATCGTTGGCGAACCGACCCGCCTTGCCGAACTTGAAAAAGAGATGTACGAACATCTTAAAGACCGCATGGGAGTATTCCGTTCCGAGCCATATTTCCTCGAACTCGTTCCTAAAGGAATAGACAAGGCACAGTCACTTGCCGTACTGCTGAAAGAACTCGGCATGACCAAAGACGAGATGATAGCCATAGGCGACGGTTTCAACGACCTGTCAATGATTAAATACGCCGGCATGGGAGTAGCCATGGGCAATGCACAGCAGGTAGTGAAAGACAATGCAGACTTCATCACACTCACCAATGAAGAAGACGGTGCCGCATATGCCATTGAAAAATTCATGAGTGAAGAATAATATTCACAACCCCTTATTATAACACATGAGCCGGTCATTCGCTTTTTACGAATAGCCGGCTCATGTCAGTATTACCAATATTCATTTATCCCACAATAGAATACCCAGCTTCCTGCAAGGCACTTCTTATCAGCTCGATATGCTCTGCATTACGTGTCTCCATCACAAGACGCAGGAAACATGCAGTAACATTGCTTGTATTGTTGTTTCTCTCATGGAGCACTGAAATGATATTTCCTCCAAGATTTGCAATAATTTCCGCCACTCCCTTCAGTTCACCCGGTTTGTCGTGCAAGTCAAGTGTCACGGTATAAGTACGTCCCGACATATCCAGACCCCTGTTTATTACACGGCTCAGGATAGTAACATCAATATTTCCTCCAGACACCACACAAATGGTTTTCTTTCCAGCCACAGGCACCTTGTTAAACATCGCAGCCGCCACAGCCACAGCTCCCGCCCCTTCGGCGATAAGTTTCTGCTGCTCCATTAATGCAAGAATGGCAGCGCAAATCTCATCCTCAGTCACAGTCACTATACCGTCAACATACTTGCTGCAGATCTCAAACGTATGTTCTCCCGGTTCCTTCACCGCTATACCGTCAGCCACAGTCGAAACAGAAGGCAGACACTCACGATGCGCCTTTTCTATAGAGCGCAGCATACTTGCCGCCCCCTGAGCCTGTACACCGTAAACCTTTACATCCGGCTTCAAAGATTTCAAAGCATACGCCACACCCGAAATAAGACCTCCACCGCCAATAGGAACAATCACAGCCTCCACATCAGGCAACTGGTTCAGCAGTTCCAGACCGATAGTACCCTGCCCGGCTATCACATACTCATCGTCAAACGGATGAATAAACGTATATCCCTTCTCCTCCTTCAGTTCAAGAGCCTTCTGATAAGCGTCATCATACACTCCCGGCACAAGACAAACCTTCGCGCCATATCTCTTCGTAGCCTCAACCTTTGATATCGGAGCTCCTGCTGGCAGACATATCAGCGAGTCTATACCATTCTTAGTAGCACCCAGAGCAACACCCTGAGCATGGTTTCCCGCCGAGCATGCTATCACCCCCTTCTTCTTCTCCTCTTCAGTCAGACAAGCTATTTTATAGCAAGCCCCCCTCAGTTTGAAAGAACCAGTATATTGCAGATTTTCCGGTTTAAGATATATCTGGCTTTCCGGATTTATCTGAGGTGCATATATAAGATCTGTTCTTCTTATTATATCCTTTAGAGCAAACGAAGCCCTGTAAATACTGTCTAATGTTATCATAAGAACTATTTTTTTAATCTTTTGTCTAGTTTATTACTTTTTACCTATCACTTTATCATTTCGGGCGCAAAAATACTTCTTTTTATCATACAATTGTCATGACCGATATTTTTTTCTTCACCGTATAGGGGTTTTTCCATATATCTGCGTTATACCGATAGACTACTTTAATCATTTAAAGTTAGTTTTTTCATACATTCTCTACTTAAAAATAAGCCGGTTATTCGGATTTTCCGAATGACCGGCTTTACTTTTATACTATCTCCCATAAACCAGACTTATTTGACCCTTTTCTCTTGATAAGATTCTTCCTTTTCATTTCTGCAATAATCCTTTCACACTGCCTCAACGACAGTCCCAATGAGTCTGCCATATCCCTAACCGTAGCATTAGGTGAATTAGCAATTATAGCCAATATGTTCCGCTCGTTTATACCGACATTTATACCGTCGTTTATACCGACATTTATACCGACATCTACTACATTCTCAATCTTATGAGCTTTCAAAGCATTTAATATTTCATTCAGCATAAAATCTATAAAAGGACAGCTATTAGCTACCCGTGAGCTTTCAGTAATAGCATCATAATAAGCTTGTTGATTTGCATATACCATATTCTCTACAGGTAGATGTTCAAATAACGGATGCAACCTGCCCAAAATAAGAGACTGCCACAACCTACCCATACGCCCATTACCATCACTAAACGGATGAATAAACTCAAATTCATAATGAAACACACATGAACGTATCAACAAATGGTCTGTCGATTCAGTAAGCCATTCAAACAAATCATTAACAAGCATTGGCACCCTATCAGCCGGCGGTGCCATGTGTACACATCCTTTTTCGCTGAAAACACCTACACCTCCTGCTCTAAATCTGCCCGCATCCCCTGTTAACGCCTGCATCATCACTCCATGAGCTTTAAGCAAGTCCTCTACAGAAAAAGGATTTAGCGTAGGATATAATTCGTATGTTGCTATCGCATTCTTAACTTCCTGAATTTCTTTAAGTGGAGCCACAACATTCTTCCCGTTTATTATATCACGAACCTGATTCTCTGTCAGATTATTACCTTCAATAGCCAATGAACTGTGAATTGTTTTTATACGATTGGCTTTCCGTAAACGGAGACTATCCGACTGCTCCATACGTATAGCATATCGTTCTATAGTTGAGGATATCTCAGCAATCAGATTAATGGCCTTTGAAGAAACGGTAAACGGTGGTATATACATAATCTACATTATTTACAGTGATGTTCAAATTATAATGTCTTACTTAAAAAACACATATTATTCCTACAAATGTAGTAAAATAAAAACACTTTATCACGTTACACTGTAACTAATATCCAACTTTAAGACCTAATCAATATTTGAATACAATCCCTCTCCTGCACCATACACCGTTTCATGATAGACAACCCTCGCAATGAGATATACAGACACTTATCAGAAAAAGACAGAAACAAGCAGCATACCAGTAGTAATAGCCACCCCCGTAGCCACCAGTCCCGGCATCATGAACGAATGGTTCAACACATACTTTCCGATGCCCGTGGTACCGGTACGGTCAAAGTTTATGGCAGCCACTACAGTAGGATAGTTCGGAATAAAGAAATATCCGTTTACGGCAGGGAACATTGCTATAAGAAGATACGGTGAAATACCCAGCGCCAGTCCCAACGGAACAATGGCACGCACAGTAGCCGCCTGACTGTAAAGAAGAATAGACATGACAAACAAAGCCAGTCCAAACAGCCATGGCATACTCTGAACAATACTCTCTATAGACCCGGTAAGCTGTTCGATGTTACCTTTAATAAAAGTATCACCCATCCAGGCAATACCGAAGATAGCAATCACCGCCTGCATACCTGCAGGGAAAACACTACCTTTTACAGCCTCGATACCATCAATACGCAAAAAGAGCAGAATCAGTGCAGCTGCACTCAGCATCAGGATTTCGATGATAGCCGGCATATCCATCATCACCGCCTTTCCTTCTACCATGAACGTAGGACGCATCTCGCTGATAGAGCCGAAAAGCACAATCAGCAAAGTGGCCATCAAGAATATGATAACAGACCATTTAGCCTTATTCGCATTAGCCACATCAGCCGTCTTAACGCTATCATCACCGATAAGGCCCTCTTTCACCCTACGTTGGTACTCAGGATCATCCAGCAGTTCCTTACCAACTTTCATCGAGCAGAACGCCCCTACCAGTACACCAACCAGAGTAGCCGGCACCGTAATAACCATAATGTCAAAAAGCGTCACACCAGGCAAAAGTCCCAACAATGCCACCGTAGCCGCCGAAATAGGACTGGCAGTAATGGCCTGCTGCGAAGCTATGATAGCTATACCCAACGGACGTTCCGGACGAATCTTGGTCTCACGCGCCACTTCTGCTATTACAGGAAGAACAGAATAAGCCACATGCCCTGTCCCGGCAATGAAAGTAAAGAGATAAGTCACAATCGGACTCAAGATAGTGACATGCGAAGGATTTTTACGCAGAACCTTCTCGGCCAACTTTACCATATAGTCCAGCCCACCGGCTGCCTGCATACACGATGCCGCAGAAATAACCGCCACAATCATCAGCATTACGTCAATGGGAGGAGCCGTAGGCTGAAGACCAAACACAAATATCAGCAAAGCCAGACCTATACCACCCATCACTCCCAAGCCGATACCTCCCAGCCTGGCTCCAATAATTATTGCAATCAAAACAATCAGTAACTGTAATAACATATAAGTTTATTTAATCAAGTTTAGTAAGTGAAAAACAGTAAACAAGGTATTTTATCCATCTATTATGACTGTGCCAAAAATAGACAAAGAATTCCGTTTTTGCAATATATTTAATACCACTATCTTGAAAAATATTTTTCATCGCATAGGGGTTTTAGCATAAATCTGCGTTATACCAGTGAAAGAGACAAAGAAATGAAGATAAATTAAATAACAAACCAACTAAACTTCGATTTCAAGATATACAGACTACCTCAATTTTTTAAGATTAGTTTTTTCATACATTCTCTACTTTAAAATGAGCCGGTTGTTCGGATTTTCCGGATGACCGGCTTAAACACTGTTTAAATGCTGTTAGAACGCTTTGCAAAATTTTAAACATATATCTTTCCCTGATTTTAGTTGACTGTTATAATCAAATCTGTTCACTCCATGTTCACTAACCGTTCATTAAACGTTTACTGACTGGTATTGCAAACCTTTTGCAAAAGGTTTTAAACAGGTTTGCAGAACTTTTCTATTTATGCAAGTTTCGGCTTTACCCAATTCACCCCCAATTTGAGGGTGAATTAATCACCATTAGCTACAGCCTCACATCTTCTCCTCAATCTTACCAGTTCATCCAGTTTTGCAGGATTTTTGTCCAAATTTAGCAAAGGTAGATTTTGAGAAATCAAAAACCTTTCCATCTCCTCAAGATTATCAGAGTGAGCAACGAAATTTACCTCCAAGTTATCTTCTATCCATCCGATTATTTCAGCAGAATCATGTTCCGAAAACTTATAGTTCCTTTTGTTCTCACGTTCCTTTAAAGAGCCTGATTCAGGCAAATACCCCAATACAGCACCCAAAGAACGAAAAAATGTTCCATGTCCTTTTGAATATAGTTCATTGCCCCATAATCTTTTTTTCAATGAGTCTTTAGATATACCAATATATAAAATATTATGTTTTCTCTCCTGTAATACTTTTCTGAATACTTGCGGCAGTTTCTTTATATCACTAATTTTAATAACATATATTCCAGGGATATCAGGAATATCTAAAGAATCCAGCTGTTTTACACTACGGAATTTTGAAGAATCCATTAACTGCCCTAAAGACATTTGAAGAACTGAAACTTTTACAGTTTTTTCTTTGCTTACATTCTTATCAAAGCTTTCTCTGGAATGTGGGATAAACCATCTTCCATTACTAAGCTGATACGCATGCTTTATATAACCACTCCTTAATATATCCCTCAATGGCTTACCTGGTCTGCTTAACGAATCATTTAGTATTCCTGCTTCATCAAGTATTTCAGCAGACTCAACAGCCGTTAATGCATCTATACCATTTCTTTCGATATATTTGTCCAAAGTTGATATAATCAATTGTAATTTTAAGGTATTCATAAGCCTTGATTTTATATAATCAAAAATCCACAAGTTTTCTTACTTTTTCAGTTCCCCATATACCACTATCATCAAGAATTATCAAATCAGACATTTTCTGGGCAATATATATGTTGTTTTGCCTCGGCGTAAAATCTATCTTAAACCATCTGTTAATCAAAACAATGTTACTCGAAGGGTATGTAGATTTCTTTTTATTATTCAACTCGGGCTGCCAATAAGACACTATCATAGTTTCACACAACTCAATATCACTCCTTGAATGAACACTATTATCAGAAAATCTGCCTATCCATATTTCCTTATCTCTCATTGTATGTATTTTATGATTCGGGTCACATTGGTATCTTTTATAAACATACCCATCCTTGTTTTGAGTTATTCCACAATAGCTCCTATAATTACTCATATTATGTGGTTTCCCAGAAACAATATAAAAGTAATAATTACGCATTATATTATTATCTTTCTCCCATTTCTTAAGTCCTTCTATCTCTGAAAAAGGACCTACCCATTCTATTACAAATAACTTACTTATCATAAATTTATTACAATGACATAATGTTATAACTATAACAACATATTATATGTAATTATTGGAGTTTATAAGTTAGAACACAATAGTAACATTATTTAGTAGAAAGAGATTCGAAATTTACCATTCCTATATTTTTAGTTTCCAGAACACAATCCATAAGAACTATCACAAGCAATAAATCTCTAAATTCCCATTTTTCTTGGTTTATGAATTGAAAATAACTTGATATGCATTTGTATGCTTCCTTATAGGTTTCCTCTTCTTTAATTTCTTTATTATCAAACACATCCCTGAACTCTTCAAATGTAGTGATACCTGATACTTTATTGATAAAATCTGCAAGTGTATTTGATTTTTCAGAACCTTCCCTACGAACTACATTTATAAATTTTTGTTTATCAACTATTATTTCTATTTCCTTTTTATCTTTATCTATTACATTTTCCGAGAATAAAATCTCATTAAATTCTTTTCTTTCTTTGGTTATATTATTGTTTTTATTCTTTCCTGAATAATAATCCAATATTGATTGGGAAATCTTATCATAAGATCTATAAAGTGCACCTTTAGGGTCTATTCTTTTTCTAAATTCATCAAACTTTTTAGAATCATTTAGAATTTTATTTACGTAATCAAGATATTTGTTTCCTCTTTCGTTTTTGTTCTCGTCGTTATTTGCTTTATCCACTATTTTATTTCCTTTTAATTTTTTGAAATGTTCCTTAAGTATTATATGTAAACTATCTGCGACTATTTGAGGATAAGAAACTTTATCAAGTGAAAGCAATATATCATAAGAACTATTAAGCAAAAACAACTGTTTAAATATTATATTATCAATATCTTGAAAAATGGCCTCATCAGATATTTTAGCTCTTGAGAAATGCTCAGATGCAACTTCAACCTCAGTATTGTAATTTCTCAGGAGCAATTTAAATTCATGTCTTAACGCATAAGATTTTTCTTCTTCATCTATGTCATAAATAATTTCGTCGGGAAGAGTCTTTAGTTTCAAAACATTACTCTCAGACGGATAACACAATCTTATACCATTTTTTTTATTTAATTCATCAAAATATTTTAAGGTCATCGCACAGGTACAAATAAGATTTCTATAAAAATGCCTTGGCAAATCTTTTAACTTACCTATTTGTGCAGATTTTGGGGCATTGGTTGTATGTAACTCTGTTTGCCTTTGAGCCTCAAAAGTAACTTTTGCAAAATAAAGAGATGCCAATCCTAAGAAAAATCCTATTACTCCTAAAAAGTTAAATCCATCATCAAGAAAATTTGTAGATACATCCTCAACTAGGACTACTTTCGATGCTGTAGCCGTATCATTGATTAAAGCAGTGGTTATAGAATCTGCATTTACTATATTACAACACAAAAACAATACAGTAACAAAAAGCAAACGTACAAAAATCATAAGGCAATAAATTTTTTATAAGCTATTACTATTTCCAATATTTGAGTCTCAGCATAACGTCTTGCCTCTATATAGCAAAACACCATACATATTATTGACAATAAAATCATAATTATAAAAAAATCACGAGATTTACATATTAAGAAAAGACTTGATATAATAGCAACTATAGAAGATGTAAACAAGCCCTCATATACAGCCTGCATCATCCAAAAACGGTTTAAATGCCTCATTGTTTCCTTCGCCTCTTCACAATGTCTCAAGTCCAACCACATTTTAGAATAAATATCTTTGTTTTTATCTTTGTAAAAATTATCATTCAAATATTCTGATAATTCTTTACTTTTACAATTAGAATCATGATTAGCAAACCAAAGAGCATCACGGAATACGTTGTTAAAATATTCTTTATTTCCTATATATAATATTTTTAATCTCAGCCATTTACCTATAGAAAAAGATACAAGACCACTTACATATATCATTACAATAGCAGCAATAATAATTACAGTTTTACTGTATCCACTTAAATCAAAAGTATAATAACTATTAATACTACAATAAATTATTCCAAATGTAATAAGACCTGAAACAATAAATGAGAAATCGAAAAAATTCAATGCTTCCGATATTCTGTCAAAGATTTTAGTAAAAGTTGTGTCCATAATTATAGATTTTAAGTTTAAATATATTTTATCTTACTGAATATGATAATTATAATACCTCATACTTTGATAGTCATATATTGATACACTACCATTATTAATGATACCATTAAATGATGTTCCAGACTGATAATCAAATCCGGAAAAGGAAAAATTATTATATACGATTTGAATATATGAGTTAGTTGCAAAATCAAAAATCTGACCATCATTACCATTGAGATAAGACCCCCTATCATAATCAAACATATTAAAACCATACATATTTTTCTGAATATTATATGGAATATATTTGTTGCGGTTATAGTCAAACAATCTTGTTGCAACAAAGTTTCTATATTTGTTTCCGCAGATAAATGCTACAGCGGCTCTTTTCTCATCAGTCATTTCCACTAAACTTATATATTATACTATTACGATGTATAAAAGACATCATATTATAAATTTCATGCGAAGATAATTTGTTTTCTTCAAGATGCAAATATGCACGGGCATATTCATTGAAAATATTAGTAGAAAAGATACCAGGATCATCTGTACCCAAAACAACAGGAGGAGTACAATGTGACAAAGTATTATTCAACCAATTCTTCAAATGATATTCCCTTATTTCGTCATAATAACTTATTCTTAGGTTACTTGTAGGTAAAGTTTCTATTGCAATACCTTTTTTATTAAGAAAATCCAAAACAATCCCTTGAACGATGCACATTTCATTTGGATTAAGAATTCTTCCACTTTCAATTTCAATCAGCTTGTCATATTCATCATTGGCATTGAAAGAGATTCTATGATAAATCTTCATTATTTCATTCATATCATCATTCTCAAACATCTGCCTTATCCCTTTATCTTTCTCATAAGATTCAATAATAAAAGGATTAAAATCTGAGAAATTCTTTTCTTCTATATAAAGAAATGGATCGAATTTTCTTAATTTCCATGCCTCAGACAAAATATATGGAGGAAATATTTTTCCATATACTTTATGAGAAAATTCAGAAATCTGGCTTTCCAACAAAGGGATACATTGCTGCAAACGGGATTCTTTTGTTTCTTTTATTAAGAACCATAAGAATACCATATCATCAAGCCACTCTCCTTGCGAAATTATACATTTACATCCGGTCTTATCCATCCATAATTGCGGTTCAATACCTATGGCTGTACAGTGCCCCAATCTGTCACCATGTCTTAATTCAAGAAAAAGAACAGCTTCATAAATACTTCTAATACCGGATACTATATGCTTGAAATCCTCACCTGCATGAAAAGTACAATTGGCTATTCCGTTTTTTCTCAAAAACCTGAATATAGGTGCAAAGACTTCCGGACCTGCATCAAATTCACTTGCGGCAGCATCTATTCCTTTTATTTTACTTCCATA
>NZ_JANRHK010000026.1:0-33319 GCF_024733815.1 Bacteroides sp. ET336 | reverse complement strand
TAAATTTATTTTAAAGTATTGCTTATTATTCTTAGTATTAACCTTTAAGGGAAATCGAGTGATGTATTTTTATCTGTTTTTTCTTATTCTTTCTGCCTCTTCTGTTATATAATCAGGATAGCCGTATAGCTTTAATATTTTTATGGCATTACCCTCATTGGCTGTGCCTTTCTTGATTTTGTAATCGAAAGCCAGTGTTTCATTCTTAATGTTCTCGCAGAAATGATAAAGCTCGTACTCATTTTCAAGGAGTGATGTAAGTTCGTTGTCGTGTGTCGATGCCAGTATTATGTTGTTATGTCCAGCCAGTTCCTTCAGTACAGCTGCATTGATGGAAATTCGTTCTGCAGTATTTGTTCCTTTAAACAGTTCGTCGAACACCAGAAGATGATTGCCCGATATAGCACTGTCGAATACCTTTTTCACATTCTCAGTTTCCGTGAGGAAATAACTTTTCCCTTTCTCTAAGTCATCTTCTGTATCTATTACTGAGAGGACATGCCTGCCGGTATCAATTCTGAATTCATTCGCAAAGCAGGTGTTAAGAGTTTTGCCGGTTATTGCATTTATTGCAATAGTACGTATGAAACTGGTCTTTCCCGACATATTGGAGCCTGTAATGAGTACTGATTTCGTGGATATTGATATGTCGTTTGGAATACAGTTGTCTATCAGCGGATGATAAACTGATTTAGCCGACAGCTTTTCATCATTTCCAGGTTTTGTGGGATGGCAATAATAAGGAAGCTCTTCGCGAAGAAATGACAAAGAACAGATTACATCCAAAAATCCGATGAAACGGAAAACGCTGTCGATATCTTTACGTTTGCTATCAATAAGACGGAATGAGTTTATAACATTTATTGTGGTATGAAGAAAGAATATATCCAGCAATTCTGTAAACATAAATAAAGGCATTGCTGCGTTACTGTCCAGATTAATACTTATACGGAATAAGCGCAGTTTCTTGACCAGCTCTTTTAGATTGTTGATATACTGGTGGATATTTCTGTCCGTATCGGCGAATATGCTGATTTCTGCAACCTCTTTTGCTGTTTGTAAAAGTCTGTACAGCTGTGGTATGGAGAAATAGTATAATGAAAGCTGACTTTTTTGTTTCAGATGCAGATAGCAGTTTGCGATATATGATGCGAGAAACAGTATAAGAAACTGTCCCGGAATGTTGCTTATAAAGGTGCATAGCAGGAAAACCGACGGCAGCCACCGGCAGATGTTGATTGCGTGGATGTAGCTTTGTGAGTAGTCTGTATTCTTTCCGTGTAGTAACTCTGTTATTGTGTAAGCATCAGGTTTATTCAGTTTCCCTAGTAGTCCTACAAGCCGCTTCCTTAATGAAATGTTATCATGTAGTTCTTTTATCAGATATTCGTTGCCACTGACTTGAGAAATTTTATCTTTGCATACTATGTGATATAAATATTGTCTGCCTATACATGAAGATGTAAAGTCTATCTTTTCGCACAGACTGTCGATGTTCAGTTCGTGACGTACATTTTCGGGCAGTCCTTTTTCTCCGAAAGTCATGCTGCGGTATGTATCGTATGCTTTGATGTCGTTATCCATAGTCGGCAGAATATTATATACGCAAATATACTTACAAAAACTAAAAGATGCAATTTATTACTTTTGATGTAAACAATAGTAAAGTTCGATTGTTTTGTTATAGATAGGAAACATTATCTTTAGATGAGATAGCCTGCACCTCGGAAACAAAAGCCTGAAAACTTTGTGCTTCACTCGGTTTGCACTATCTTTGTGCCTTTATAATACGGAAAGTTATGAATAACAAAATATTAGTAACAGGAGCCAGCGGATTTATTGGCAGTTTTCTGGTTGAGGGTGGCCTTGCCGAAGGAATGCAGGTTTGGGCTGGAGTGCGCAAAAGCAGTAGCAGAAAGTATTTGCAGGATGAGCGAATCCGTTTTGCTGAACTGGATTTTACAGATTCTGACAAACTGGCGTCGCAGTTGCTCAAGCATAAAGAGGAACACGGTGGATGGGACTATATCATTCATTGTGCCGGCGTTACCAAATGTTTGGACAAGGCAGATTTTGAGATAGGTAACTATTGGGCTACACGTCATTTCATCGAGACACTTGTTAAGCTTGATATGACTCCTAAGAATTTTATTTTTATAAGTTCACTCAGTATTTTCGGACCTATATGCGAGAAAGATTATTCGTCTATATGCGAGACGGATAAGCCTGTTCCGAACACTGCCTACGGTGTTAGTAAGCTCAAGACAGAGGAGTATCTTCATGGTCTGAAGGATTTTCCATACGTAATATTTCGTCCTACAGGAGTATATGGCCCGCGCGAGAGGGATTACTTCCTGATGATAAAGTCGATATGCAGTCATGTTGATTTCGTTGCAGGATATAAGAGACAGGATATTACTTTCATATATGTAAAGGATTTGGTTCAGGCTGTTTATCTGGCAATAAAGAAGGACGTAAAATACCGCTCGTATTTTGTAAGCGACGGCGAGGTGTATAACAGCCGGACATTTTCCGACCTTATACGTAAGGAACTGGGAAATCCGTGGATGATAAGATTTGTATGTCCGTTATTCCTACTCAAAGCTATTTCGTATGTGGCTGAGTTCTTTTCACATTTCACTCACAAGCCGAGTACTCTGAATAGAGACAAATATAATATAATGAAACAGCGCAACTGGAGGTGTGACATTAGCCCGCTCATAGAAGAATTAGGATATAAACCCGAATATAAACTGGAGCGTGGTGTAAAGGAAATAATTAGCTGGTATAAAAAAGAAGGATGGATATAAACTTAAAATTGTTGGAGAGGGTAGAGACGGGTAAGGGACTTTTTGCCGTAGAGAGTATAAGCCTTATTTACAATGCACTGACCTCAATCCTCATATTGATTTTGTATCCTCGCATGGACCATCCCGGCATTATGCTTCTGGAACGTCTGGGGATAGTGGCCCTCACGTTTGCCCTGATGTATCTTTATAGGGCATACCCGTGCAGGCTTACGGCTTTTGTACGTATGGTGGTACAGATGTCACTGTTGGCATACTGGTATCCTGACACGTACGAATTCAATCGTGTGTTCGACAATCTGGACCATTTATTCGCAGCTATGGAGCAGTCATTGTTCGAGTGTCAGCCGTCAGTTGAGTTCAGTAAACATTTCCCTTCGATATGGTTCAGCGAACCGCTTAATATGGGATATTTTTTCTATTATCCAATGATGCTGATATTGGTGGTATATTATTTTGTAAATCACTATATGAAGTTCGAGAAAGTATGTTTCGTGCTAGTAACTTCGTTTTTCATATATTATCTGTTCTATCTGCTTGTACCTGTGGCAGGTCCGCAGTTCTATTTTCCGGCAATAGGAATGGACAGAGTGAATGCCTGTGAGTTTCTGCCGCTTGGCGACTATTTCAATTATAATGTCCTGCTGTTTCCGGCTCCCGGTTATGAGCACGGTTTTTTCTATAATCTGGTAGAGGCATCACAGGAGGTAGGCGAAAGGCCTACGGCGGCATTCCCAAGCTCGCATGTTGCCATATCCACTATAGTAATGATAATGTCGTCCAAGGTAAGCAGAAAGCTGACATATTTTCTGTTGCCGTTTTATATACTGTTATGTCTGGCAACCGTATATATACAGGCTCATTATCTGATAGACTCTATTGTAGGATTCATATCTGCATTTTTCGTTTATCGCATTGCTGTAACGATGTACGACAAATGGTTTATTACACCCACTTTCAAATGATTAATAAAACTTGTTTATGAAGATTAGAAATATAGATTTAGGAGAGCAGCCTGTACTTCTTGCTCCGATGGAAGATGTTACCGATCCGGCATTCCGACTTCTCTGTAAGGAGTTTGGAGCCGATATGGTATATACCGAGTTTGTGTCGAGCGACGCTCTGATACGTTCGGTGGGCAAAACCATGCTGAAGCTTAACATAAGCGAAAAGGAGCGTCCCGTAGCCATTCAGATTTATGGTAAGGACACTGAAACCATGGTTGAGGCTGCAAAAATAGTGGAGCAGGCCAATCCTGATATCCTGGATTTGAACTTCGGATGCCCCGTCAAGCGTGTAGCCGGAAAGGGGGCAGGTTCGGGTATGCTGCAGAATGTTCCTAAGATGCTTGAGATAACTAAGGCTGTGGTAGATGCTGTTAAGATACCTGTTACGGTGAAAACCCGTTTGGGATGGGACTCAGAGCATAAGATAATTGTGGAGCTTGCAGAGCAATTGCAGGACTGCGGTATAGAAGCCTTGACTATACACGGACGTACACGCGCCCAGATGTACACCGGAGAGGCTGACTGGACTCTGATAGGCGAGGTGAAGAACAATCCGCGCATGCATATTCCGATAATAGGCAATGGTGACGTCACAACTCCGCAGCGCGCAAAGGAATGTTTCGACAAATATGGTGTGGATGCCATTATGATTGGCCGTGCCAGCTTCGGTCGTCCATGGGTGTTCAAGGAAGTGAAACACTATCTGCAGACAGGTGAGGAGCTGACCGGACTTGATTTCGGATGGAAGATGAACGTTCTCCGTCGTGAGGTGCAGGACAGTGTAAATCTGCTTGACGAGCGTCGCGGTATTCTTCATGTACGCCGTCATCTTGCAGCGTCGCCTTTGTTCAAGGGTATTCCTAATTTCAAGGAAACGCGTATTGCCATGCTCAGGGCAGAGACATTAGATGAGTTGAACTCTATTCTTGATCATATAGAAGAGACTTTTGCCTATTGATTGATTTTATAGATTTTTCATTGCCGACTGTAGTCAGCAGAGCTGCCGACTACAGTCGGCAATGCTGCTGACAACTGTCGGTAGCACTGCTGACAATAGTCGGCATCAGAAAAAATTGCAATTCCTTATTTCACGTTTATTATTATTCGTCTGTAACCCTTTAGGTTATGTTCGCCATTGTCGGTCACCTCGCAGATGATATGTATTGTTTTACTTTTTGCATCAGTAGGTACGCTGACTTCTGAAATCGATTTATCGGCATTTCTTATTTCAATCTTTCCATTGTAGTTGCCTGCTTCAGGCATATACCACCATTTGTATGTCAACTGGTCGCCGTCAGGATCATATGTTTTCGATGCATTTAGTTTTATCGTACTTCCGGCTTTTGTATTTACCTGTATAGCTTCAAGACCTTTCTTCCCGTTTACGATAACTATCGGATTTCTGTTGCCTTTTCCGTATTTTGCCCAGTCCATCCTGGCTGCAAAGTTTGCAAAAGATGCATTGTAGAAATATTTTTCATATTTCTGTGAGATGGCTTTAGCCTCTTTCGAAGTGTTGGTGTAGCAATAAGTCTCGTTGTCCAGGGTTTTGTCCCATACGAAATATCCTCCCCATCCTGTCTGATTAGGAACTGTAGGATTGTTCAATCCATTGGGTAGGACATGCAGGAAAGATGGTGTATCACCTTCCACTCCATATTTGTTCTTCGGGTATATCTTGCCCAGATTTCCATGTCCCTGAATGTGCTTTGCGTATTCATTCCAATTACTTGATCCCAGACCACATTGCGACAGCCATGCGCTTTCATCCCATATGAAATTGATTTTGTCGCCGAATTCTTTTCTAAGCCAGTAGTGCGAACTCAGTGTATATTTCCCTCTGTCGCCCCATGCTACATCCTGGTCTGTTATGGCATATATATAGATTTTCTTCAGGAATTTTTCCAGTTCAGCCTCGCTTCTTTCCTGTTTTATTCTCCATATGGCCTGTGCTATTGTGTTTCCGCCACCCCATAGTCCTATGAACAGCGGACGGTCGTCTTTCTCGTCTGCCAGTTTGATTATGAAATCACTTCCTGCCGAATTATTATCTTTACCCAATGATTTGTATCCGAAATCCAGACTTCCCATCATAATGCGGCTTCTCAGATATTCCGGACTAGGCCAGTAGCCTATTGATTGTTTTTTCGATTCTTCTTCGATGCTGATAAATTCCTTTTGCTGAGAGCGTTTCATCAGGTTTGGAACATCCTTTTCGTATGCGTTTATTACTGTTTTTAGGCTGTCCATCCATCCTTGTGGGTACTTTTTACCACTGCTGTTCCATCCGCTTGTGGTTATTATTGCTTCAATCTCGAAAAGATCGGCATGCGAAAGAAGTCTTATAGCCGATTCCATATCATCCGGCTCTACATTAACAGGAGCAATGTCGGTCAGTACGACAATTCTTGGTTTCAGACATTTGGCATCTTTTCTTGCCATTATGGAAGAAGGTTGGCAAGTTAGTGCTGCTGCCATCAAAAGTGATAAAAGAAGTTTCGGTTTTCTCATAATATTTGTGCTTTTCAAATTCTTTTTGCAAATATAATATTAAAATACAAGTAGATGAAAGAATATAGAGTTACGCAGTGTGCGGCATTAAAGTAATGGAATATTTTTCGTACCTTTGTAGCCGTAACTCAATGAAGTATAAATAAATGAATTATTCAATTAAAGATTTCGAGATAATGGCGCCTGTAGGCTCGCGCGAGTCATTGGCGGCAGCCATTAATGCCGGAGCGGATTCCATCTATTTCGGTATTGAAAGCCTTAACATGCGTGCCCGTTCGGCAAGCACGTTCACTATTGACGATTTGCGTGAGATTGCAGCCCTCTGCGACGAGCATGGAGTAAAAAGCTACCTCACCATAAACACTATAATTTATGACGAGGACATAGAACTGATGCGCAAGATTGTGGATGCAGCAAAGGAAGCCGGTATCAGCGCGGTAATAGCAGCCGATGTGTCTGTCATGGCATACTGTAATCAGGTAGGTCAGGAAGTCCATCTCTCTACACAACTCAATATCAGCAATGCCGAGGCGTTGAAGTTCTACTCACGTTTTGCCGATGTCGTTGTGTTGGCTCGTGAACTTAACCTGAAGCAGGTACGCAAGATTTACGATGCTATTCAGGAAGAGAACATAACAGGTCCGATGGGCGAGAAAGTAAGAATAGAGATGTTTTGCCACGGAGCCTTGTGTATGGCAGTATCCGGCAAATGCTATCTGAGCCTTAACGAGCTGAATGCTTCTGCAAATCGTGGCGCATGCATGCAGGTATGCCGCCGTTCATATATCGTAAAAGATAAGGAGAGTGATATAGAACTGGAAGTTGACAACCAGTATATCATGTCTCCCAAGGACCTTAAGACCATACATTTCATGGACGAGATGATAGAGGCCGGAGTACGCGTGTTCAAGATAGAAGGACGCGCGCGCGGACCAGAGTATGTTCGTACAGTAGTGGAATGTTATAAGGAAGCTATCCGCTCGTATCTGGACGGCACGTTTACAGAAGAGAAGAAGGCAGACTGGGACACGCGCCTTAAGACAGTGTTCAACCGCGGTTTCTGGAACGGATATTATCTCGGACAGCGTCTTGGCGAGTGGAGCAAGAACTACGGTTCCGAGGCCACGGAAAGGAAGGTATATGCTGGACGCGGCATAAAATATTTCTCAAATATCGGTGTTGCCGAATTCCTCATCGAGGCTACAGAAATCAAGGTCGGCGACAAGCTGCTCATCACCGGTCCTACTACCGGGGCAATGTATGTAAACCTGGAAGAGGCACGTGTAAACCTCAAACCGGTGGATGTGGTGAAGAAAGGTGTCCATGTATCGTTCAAGGTACCCGACAGAATCCGTCCCAGCGACAAACTCTATCGTGTGGTTCCTGCCGAGGAACTGAAAAAGAAATAATCAAATCAGAAGTTATTGCTTCATTTGGAGTTAAAGGGGGTAAAGTAAATGTTCACTGGAACAGGTACTTTATCTCCTTTAATTTTACCATACTTCCTTTACAGTTATACCTTCTTTACTCCTATATCTGCTTCCCCGTCATTCTGCACGTGTGAAATGATGCAAATGAAAACACTTTTCCTCTTCTGATTGTTCTCCCGGATTTTAGTATTTGTAATGCAACTGATGTTGCAGAATTGTTTCATAGCAGTTAATATTGTAATACCATTTGCTGTCGTTGTACGTATTCATATCTCTGTTTTTAACCTATATCTATCTTTGTGCTGGATTTTAATTAATAGGTATGGGTAAATATTATTTTTGCTTAAAAACAGTTTCGTTGCGCAGTGTGCTGTCGCTTTTGGTCTTGATTTTATTGACTTCAGGATGTGGCGAACCTTTGAATGAAATCAAAGATAGTTTTGATATTGACTTTGATGCCCCCTCTCTTATAGAGGTAAGTGTAGGAGGGGAATATACGTTTGCGGGTGCCAATACAAGTTCGTTGATTGATACAGATGATATTATATTGGAGTCCGAAAACGGTATCTCTTATATTTGTCCTATACTGTCTATAGCGGCAGATAGTTTTACCATAAGTTTAAGTAATGAGATAAAGACCGGCTATTACGTCTTATATATCAAGCGTGATAACAGGAAGAAGTTGATAAGCAAGACATATATTAATATAGTAGAGGACTTGGATTTCACACCTGATGCCGGAACTACGGTTTATGGTGTGGTGTCGGCAGACGGTAGTCCGGTGCAGGGTGTTGTCGTTTCGGATGGGATAGAGGTAAGCGTGACTGATGAGCGTGGTATCTATCAGTTGGAATCGGAAAAGAAATGGGGATATGTGTTTATTTCCATACCTTCAGGATATGAGGTTCCTGCCAATGGAGTTTTGCCTCAGTTCTATAAAATAATGAGAGGGGATGCCACCACTTTGGAACGTGTGGATTTCTCGCTTACAGCTGTAGAAGGACAGGATGACTACAAGGTGCTCATGCTGGGGGATATGCACCTTGCCAACCGTACGGGGGACTTAGGACAGTTCATGAACTTTACTGAGGATTTGAACAGTTACCGCACCTTGCATCAGCATGAAAAGATGTATGCCATCACGTTGGGCGACATGACTTGGGATTTGTACTGGTATTCGAATAGTTATGCCCTTCCTGAGTATCTTAATACAATAAACAGTCAGGTAAAGGGGCTTCAGATTTTCCATACCATAGGTAACCATGACTATGACTATAAATCTACTGACGATCAGGATGCAGGAAGTCGTTTCACTGATTACATTGCTCCTATGTACTATTCATTCAATATCGGGAAAGTTCACTATGTAGTGTTGGACGACATTGACTGTAGCAACTACGATGGGACAACCTCTCGCGACTACGAGAAGCGTGTGTCTTTAGAGCAGTTGAACTGGCTTGCCAAGGATTTGGCCTATGTGGACAAATCGACTCCGTTGGTGGTGGTAATGCATGCACAGGTTTTCTATCCGTCGGAGACGGAAGGGTTCAAGATGGACCACGATGTTTTGAACACTACACAATTGCTGAATACACTGAAAGGATATAAGGTGCATTTTGTTACCGGACATACTCACCTGAGCTTTAACGTGACTCCGGAAGCAGCCGTGACAGGCAGACAGGAGGTTTACGAACATAATGCAGGTGCGATATGTGCTTCATGGTGGTGGTCAGGACATTTAACTCCCGGGGTACATATAAGTCCTGACGGAACACCGGGGGGATACTCTATATGGGATGTAAACGGAACAGACATAGAATGGATATATAAATCAACCGGATGGACTGAGGATTATCAGTTCCGTAGTTATGACCTGAACAATGTGAGTTTCTCTTTGGCCGATGTTCCACAGATGCCGGCAAGTGTGCCGGCTTCGGTAAAGGCTAAGTTTCAACGTTATGTTGACGCCTACCCGGTTAACACGAATAATGAGGTACTGATAAATATCTGGAACTGGAATTCAAACTGGACATTGGACGTGACTGATGAGAATGGCAACAAGCTTGAGGCGAAAGAGGTGTGGGCGTATGACCCGCTGCATGTGGCAGCTCTAAGTGTGAAACGTTTCAACTCATCTACACTGACATCTACCCCTAGCTTCATTACTGAAAAGTTCACACATTTCTTCAAAGTGAAAGCTGTTGATGCCGATACGGATCTCGTCATTACTGTGCGTGATGAGTTCGAACATGAATGGACGGAGTTGATGGAACGTCCCAAAGAGTTCTCTACCGAAGCGTACAGGCTCCGCTAAAACGGTTATCGCTATAAACTATAAAAACTAAAAGACTCAGATTATGAAAAAACTTTTTCTGTCTCTCGCCTTATGCGGGATTGTACAAATGGGATTCGGACAAGCTGTTGATAAAAGCATTGATATACCGGACCTTGACAAGTATCAAACATTGAAATGTGATTTTCACATGCACACTGTGTTCTCAGATGGTCTGGTTTGGCCTACTGTGAGAGTTGACGAGGCATATTCCGAAGGGTTGGATGCCATTGCCATCACGGAGCATATCGAATACAGGCCGCATAAGAAAGACATACAGGCCGACCATAACCGCTCGTACGAGATTATGAAGGATTATGCCAAGAATAAGGATGTAATTGTTATCAAAGGAAGCGAGATTACCCGTCCTATGGCTCCGGGACATCACAATGCCATATTCCTGACAGACAGTAATCCGTTGGACACCAAAGACTATAAGGATGCTTTCCAGGCTGCCAAATCGCAGGAAGCCTTTATCTTCTGGAATCATCCGGGATGGGACTCACAGCAGCCGGAAGAAACAAAATGGTGGAAGGAACATACCGAGTTGTACAATAACGGATGTATGCAGGGCATAGAGGTGGCAAACGGTGAGCATTATTATCCGGAAGCGTTGCAGTGGTGTCTTGACAAGAAACTTACTATGATAGGAACATCCGACATTCATCAACCGATACAGACTAATATTGACTTCAATAAGGGTGAACACCGTACAATGACATTGGTTTTTGCCAAGGAACGTACTCCGGAAGGCATCAGGGAGGCGTTGGATAACCGCAGGACAGCAGTATTCTTTAAGGATATGATTATCGGTGAAGAACAGTGGCTGAGAGAATTGTTCGGAAAGTCGGTAACCATCGAAAAGATAAACAAGAATGAAAAACGTGTACAGTTTGTTGTCCGTAACAATTCAGACCTGCCTTTCTATCTTAAGAAGGGAGAGCACGACGCCAATCTGATATATTTCAGGACATATACCATTGAGCCGAAATCAAAACATACCATCACGGTAAAGCTGGGCGATGCCGGCATTACATCAGGTAAAGTGAACTTTGAGGTTACCAATATGGTGGTAAAACCCGGAAAAGGGCTTGACTGTCAATTCAGTTTTTAATACTCAATTACTATTTAAACAAAATATCTATTTATGAAAGTTTTCAATTCGTATGTTTTTTTGCTGTTGTTGTTGCTGACAGGCAGTGCTTCCGCTTTGTCGGCACAGAACAGAGCTATTTCAGGTAGGGTACTGGATGCTTTGCAGGAACCGCTTATCGGGGTAACAGTCGGCATTGAAGGCAGTTCCAGGGGAAGTGTGACTGATATAAACGGAGTTTTCGAACTTCAGATACCCATCTCCGGAGCGACTCTGAATTTCTCTTATGTGGGCTATATCACCGAGAAGGTTAAGGTGAAGCCCGGACAAAATGATATAGTGGTATATATGCAGGAAGATGCCATCATGTTGGACGAGGCAGTAGTAATCGGTTATGGTACTCAGAAAAAGGTAAACCTTACGGGAGCCGTGACAATGGTGGATAACAAATCCTTGGAGAACAGAGTCTCTCACTCTCTTACCAATATGCTTCAAGGTTCTGTCCCTGGTTTGAACATTACGACTTCATCCGGAGTACCGGGAAGCTCTCCTTCAATTAATGTGCGCGGTACCACATCTATCAATAGTGCGGAGCCATTGGTGCTGATTGATGGTGCGGTGGGCGAACTGGAACGTATTAACCCCAATGACGTAGAGTCTATTTCTGTTATCAAGGATGCTTCGGCGGCAGCTGTGTATGGCGCGCGTGCGGCATTTGGTGTGATTTTGGTCACGACCAAATCTGGTGCAGCAAATGAAGGAAAAGCTACAGTGCGTTACAGCGGCCGTTTGGGTTGGGAATCGCCTACTACATCGACTGACTACGAAGACACAGGTTACTGGTCTGTTTATACTGTAAACCTTTTCCGTAAAGCGGAGAACGGTAAGAACTATATTAATTATACTGACGAGGATATGCGTCAGTTGCTGGCACGCGTTAACGACAAAACAGAGAATCCTGACCGTCCGTGGGTGGTGGAAGAAATGAGAAACGGACGCCGCCAGTGGGTGTATTATGGAAACTACGACTGGTGGGAAATGATGTTCGATGACACACATCCCACACAGCAGCACAATATTTCTATCAGTGGAGGGAATAAGGACGTGAAGTATATGGTGAGCGGAGCGTATGACTATCAGAAAGGTATTCTGAGAATGAATCCCGATATTTACCGCAAGTATAACCTGCGTTCTAAACTTGATTTCCGTATCAACAAGTGGGCAACAATGACCAACAACACTTCTTTTTACGGCTCCCAATATACTTCGCAGGGAGACGGAAGTGTGGAGAACACTCTGGCTTACAGCTCAAATCATGCTCTTGCCTGCTTCCCTATGAAGAATCCTGATGGTTCATGGCTTTACGGCACTCCTTATATAGACTATAAGGTGGGTAACGGACGACATATCATCGTTGGCGAAGGGTCGCACCGTAATGTGAACCGTACGAATGATTTCTCGAATACAACCCGTCTGGTCATTACGCCGATAAAACCGTTGAGCCTTACTGCCGACTTTACTTACCGCCTGTATCAGACACGCAATACCAGCCGCTCAAACAATATCCCTTACAGGGAATATCCTGATGCTGAAATGGAGTATTATACTACGGGTGCCGGAGCCAATCGCCTGGATGAGTCGGTGAATACACGCAACTACTATTCGGCAAATGTCTTTGCCAACTTTGACTATACTTTCAACGACAAGCATCATCTTACAGCAGTGGCCGGATTCAACTACGAGACCATGCGACTGAAAAACATTTCGGCTTTCGGTGAAAATCTGACTTCCACTTCGCTTGACGATTTTAACCTTGTTGGAGTTAATGAAGAAGGCGAGGTGGTGACAGGAGTAGATGGAGCTCAGAATGAATATGCGCTGGCCGGTTTCTTCGGACGACTGAATTATGATTATAAGGGCCGTTACCTGTTTGAAGTGAGTGGACGCTATGACGGTACTTCGCGCTTTGCTTCCGGAAGCCGTTGGGGATTTTTCCCATCAGGTTCATTGGGCTGGCGTATCTCGGAGGAACCATTCTTCAAACCGCTGACTCCTTATATTGACAATATGAAGATGAGAGCCTCATTTGGTAGTCTGGGTAACCAGAATGTATCGTCGTATTACACTTACATGCGATTGGTAACAGTGAGTAGTTTTGCCGAATATTCGTTTGGCGAAGGCAGCTCGATGGCGAAGTACTCTACATTGGGAGCGCCGGTATCGTTTGACCTTACTTGGGAAACAAGCCAGCAGTGGGACTTGGGTTTCGACTTTACAATGTTGAAAAACAGACTGAACATAACTGTGGACGGATATGTGCGTAACACATTGAACATGCTGACCGATGGTATCGAGCTGCCTGCTGTATATGGAGCGAGTGTGCCAGACATGAACACAGCCAACCTGCAGACACGAGGATATGAAATAGCAGTAAGCTGGAGAGACCAGTTCGAACTTGCTGGACGTCCGGTGGAATATACCCTTGGGGCTAACATGAGCGACTATAAGAGTTACATCACCAAATACGACAACAAGGACAAGACTTTTGCCAAAGATTATTACGAAGGCATGCGTTTGGGTGAAATTTGGGGATTCGTGACAGACGGACTGTTCGAGACTACCGAAGAGGCGCAGGCATACGCCAAGGAAGTTGACCTTAGCTATATCAACAACCGCATAACCGGCGGATGGCAGGGAGGTGACCTTAAGTTTGTCGATTTGAACGATAACAAGAAATTGGACATCGGCAGCAATTCTGTGGATGATCCGGGAGACCGCAAGATATTGGGCAACTCTCTTCCAAGTCTTTCGTACGGTTTCAACGCAAGCCTACGCTGGTATGGATTTGACGTATCTGTATTCTTCCAAGGAACTGGAAATCACTATTGGTATCCTGATTCACATGCCGCACAGTTCTGGGGAGCTTATACTTATCCGTATCTGACTTATCTTCAGAAGAACTTCATGGATGAGGTATGGACAGAAGACAATAAGGATGCATATTTTACACGCCCGATGGCATATTCAGCCACTTCCGGTCCTCTAAGTAAGGTTAATGACCGTTACTTGCAGAATATTCGCTACCTGCGCTTCAAGAATCTTACTGTAGGTTATACCATTCCGGTGAACCTTACAAAGAAAATAGGTGTTGAGCAGGCACGTATCTACTTCTCAGGTGAGAACCTATGCTACTGGTCGCCGCTGAAGAAGCATACTAAATACATTGATCCGGAATCAGCTTTCGACCGCAGCAATGACACTTACAACCGTATGTACTATCCTTGGCAGAAAACATTCATGTTCGGGGTTGACATCACATTCTAATCATTATTCAACTAACAGACAAACATATATATGAAACGATTTATTATAGCGGCTTTGAGCCTTTCGGTGGGATTATCCTCATGTGACAGTATGCTTGACCTAAGCCCGAAAAGTGAAATCTCTCAGGATGATTATTTCAAGACAGAGAGCGATTTACAGCTTTTCAGCAACAGTTTCTACAATAATCTGTTGGACAAGTCGCCTTACGATGACCAGAGTGACATTTATGTGCAGCAGAAATTGTCGGACGAAATTATCGGAGGAAACAAACGTACTGTTCCCGCCTCCGGTGGAGGATGGAGCTGGACGGACTTGCGCAAGATGAATACCCTCCTGGCTAATATAGACAAATGTGAGGACAAGGCAGCCGTAACCAAATATACAGCACTTACCAAATTCTTCAGGGCATACTTCTATTTTGAAAAAGTAAAACGTTTCGGCGATGTGCCTTGGTATGATGTTGAGTTGGGTTCTTCTGACGATGCCCTCTACAAACCGCGTGACTCGCGCGAATTGGTCATGACCAAGATGTTAGAAGACATTGAATTTGCCATTAATAACCTTCCCACCAGAGAAGAAGAGCCGAGCAGCCCTTACCGTGTGAACCGCTGGGCAGCGTTGGCGCTGAAAGCTCAGTTCTGCCTTTACGAGGGAACTTACCGCAAGTATCACAACTTGACTTTGGAAGGTAACGATTATACTTATTATCTTGACCAGGCAGCTAAGGCGGCTTATGAGATTATGCATGATGGTCCTTATAAGTTGTATTCCACCGGACATCCGGAAAGTGACTACATGATGCTCTTTGCCGAGGAAAATGCCAATCCGGACGAATATATCCTTGCCATTAACTTCGACTTCGGTTTGCATATATACCACAATGCAACCGGACATGCGTTGGTTGCCACTCAGGGACAGCCGGGGTTGACACGCAAGATGGTGAATACGTATCTGATGAAAGATGGAACCAGATTTACCGACAAACAGGGTTGGCAGGAAATGAAGTTTGCTGAAGAGGTCAAGGACAGAGACCCTCGTCTGGCACAGAGCATCCGTACTCCCGGATATACTCGTATCGGTACTACTACAGTACTTCCACCGGACTTATCGACCAGCATTACCGGCTATCAGCCTATTAAATTCGTACAAGATCCGACAGCATGTGGCGGAAATGTGGACCGTCCGAGCTATTCTACCTGCGACCTTCCGGTATATCGTTATGCTGAAGTCTTGTTGAACTATGCCGAGGCTAAGGCTGAATTGGGAACATTGAATCAGGAAGACCTGAATATATCCATTAATCTGCTGCGCGACCGTGTAGGCATGAACGATGCCCACTTGGATATGGATGCGGCGAATGCCAATCCTGACCGTTATCTCTCGTCTGAGGAACATGGATATCCTAATGTGACAGGCAGCAACAAAGGCGTGATATTGGAAATACGCCGCGAACGTACCATCGAACTTATGCAGGAAGGTTTCCGTTTCGACGATTTGGTACGCTGGAAAGCCGGAGCGTGCGTTGACCAGGACATCTATGGTATGTATTTCCCAGGCCCCGGAGAATATGATTTGAGCGGTGATGGAAAAGCGGACGTAATACTTTATGCGAATGGTGGCGTCAAACCTGAAGCCGGAGAAGGGGTGTTGGTTTATGAAATAGGTAAGGACATTACGCTTACTGGCGATAACAGCGGATATGTGTATCGCCATAAGGACATAGTACGCAACGGTTTCAACGAGGAGCGTGATTATCTGTATCCGATTCCTATCAACGAGCGTTCTTTAAACAAGAACCTGACACAGAATCCGGGATGGGATGATGGTCTTGATTTCTAAATAATATGTGTAAAATATAATATAGGCTATTATGAAATTTACAAATAAAATATTTATGCCGGCGTTGTGCCTCATGGTTGCTTTACTTTGCGGTTGTAGTAAGGAAGAAGATAATGTGGCGCGTGCGGTTCTCGCAAGTACGAGCTCCTTGACTTTTTCTGCTCAGAATCCGACTGAGAAAATAATAACAGTTTACTCTGATGCGGAATGGTACATGGAGGAAATTCCAGAGTGGGTCACAGTTACACCGGCTACAGGTTCAGGAACCACGGAAGTTACGATATCCGTGTCTGAGAATATGAGAGATGGTTCGATAGACAATCCGAGAGAGGCTACAGTGGTGTTTAGAGGAAGTACTCTGTCCAGCAGGGCAGAAGTGAAGGTCTCACAGGATGGAGACAAATACCGCGACTGTAAGGAATATTCAGTATCTGATGTAGTGTCATTGGAAGATGGAACAGTAGTTATAGTCCCGGGCGCGTATGTCTCTGCGGTGACAACCGGCGGATGTATTGTCACAAGCGCCTCTTTCGACAGTAACATTTATATTGAGACATCCGAGAATGTTGAGGTTGGCGATGAAGTATATATAATGGGAACGAAAGAGTCCGATACATATAAGCTGTCCAATATCATTTGCGATAAAGTTACTGTGTTGTCCAAAGGCCATGAAATAAATCATCCGCAACCTGTTGAAATTACAGACAAGATTGATTCCTACACTTCCGACAAAAGGGAATATGTTACTTTAAGAGGAGTGTTCCTGAATAATGTCATAACAATAGAAGGTGCTGCAAACTCAGTTTCTTTGGTTGATGTTTCTGGGGATTATAGCAATTTGAATGGTCATTATGTGATATTGAAAGGCTATTATTCCGGAACGGCGGCTCCTGTTGTAAGAATTGTCCTTGAGTCAATACAGGATGACGGAGTATATGAGGTTATATACTTCTCTGAAAATTTTGAGTGGTTGAAGCCATGGGCAGAGAATAGCGGTGCCGGACAGACTGTGGAGAATGATGGAACGGGTGAAGCTCCGCAAATATATACGGCGAAGAACGCTGAAGGACAATTGGCTTCAGAAGCATTGTTGGCTCGTGGATATGGATTGGAAGAGATACCGGGACGTGCTATTTATCTGCAGGATTGTTATCTCAAGTTTGGTAAGACAGACTATCAGGCCGGTCTAACTTTGCCTTCAATAGAAAATGTTCCGGAGGGTACGAAACTTACACTTTCATTCGACTGGGCCCCTATGGTCGGAGGAACAAGGAAATTCGACCCTGTTAAGATTATTGTTTCCATTGTAAATGGAGACAAAGTGACGGAATTGGAGCCGATAGGACATTCGTTTGTTGACACAGTTGATAAGCTCGAATGGCTTCATGCCGACATTGTTCTTGAAGGAGTTGAAATAACAAAGGACACCCGTATAAGCATAAAGTCTGACGGCTGGGGTGACAACAAAGAAACGACCGGAAGTTCTGTTTACAAACGCTGGTTTATTGATAATATCAAACTTTTTCAGTTGAATAAGTAAGTTTATGGTTTTTTGAGTTTATTCCTGTTTGGCTATCAAATCAATAACAAACTTATAAACTCAAAAACTAAAGAACTAAATAATATAATAGTATAGTTTATGAAATGTAATATTTATTTTTTAAGTATGTTTCTTTTGGCAAACAGTATAAATGTTTGTTCAAAAGAAATAACAGGCAAGGTGTTTTGCGGTAAAAAAGGATTAAGTGATGTAGTTGTTACGGATGGAGTGAACTTCACTACAACAGATTCTCTTGGTAACTATAGAATTGACACAGACACTTCTTTATCTGATTTTGTATATGTTGTGACACCTTCGGGCTATGTGGCTTCTTATTCTACAGGAACACCATGTTTTTACAAATCTGTTTCGGCAAAGAAACATGATTTTGAACTTTTCGAGTACAGTGTTCCACAAGGCAGATATACAATGTTTGCCGTAGGCGATACACAGCCGGGTAATGATACCGCATATCTCAGGATGGAAAATGAGGCTTTACCTGACCTGAGAAACTATGGAAAGGAATACATGGACAGAAGCATTCCGGTAGCGGCTATTCTGCTTGGCGATTTGGTTTGGGATAATCAGGAAACTTATGGCAGATTCAAAGATGATTTGAAGACTTTAGGCTATCCTGTATATCCTGTCATAGGTAATCATGACCATGAAGAGTATTTCAGTGACAACAAGAAGAGCGAGCTTGTATATAAAGAATCATTCGGTCCCAACTACTATGCTTTCAATATTGGACGTGATTATTATATAGTTCTTGATAATATTGATTACAGAGGAAACCGTAAATATGATGAAAGGATTACGTCCGAACAGCTCCAATGGGTGAGAAAGTATATTGAATACATACCAAAGGGTTCTCATGTGTTTGTGGCAATGCATGCTCCGGCTTATATCTATTATATTGACAAAAAACTGGAAGGTGCGGAAGAACTGATGGATATTCTTAAGGATTACAATGTGTCAATTCTTACAGGTCATACACATATTCATTCAAACATATTGTTGCGTCCTAATGTAAGGGAACACATGGTTGCATCTATAGGTGGCGCGTGGTGGCTTGGCAATTGTAAATATGCTTATGATGGAACTCCTATGGGCTATCAGGTGTTTGAGTCTTCTCCTCTTGGATTGCAGTGGCATTACAAGACATTGGCTATGCCGAGAAACTATCAGATTAAGGTTTATCCGATAGGTACTTTCCCTAACCACGTAGATGAATTATGCGTTAAGGTATGGAATTGGGATGAAGGTTGGAAAGTGGAATGGAAAGAAGACGGAAAGAATAAAGGAGAAATGAAGTCGTTTTCTTCAGTTGACCCTGATTACACAATGTACTTGAGCAGGAGCCATGCTGACGGTACTTTGAAGTCCAAAGGGACAACTCCGCAGGCAAATGATTATTGTTTCTTCTCCGTAAAACCATCGAAAGGAGCGAAAAACATTGAAGTGACAGTGACAGACAGATTTGGAAATAAATATGTTGAATCTGTTGAAGTGAAATAATTATTGATTAAAGGAGTCAGGAAGCTATTGCTTATCTGAAGATTAAAGGAGGTAAAGTAATGTTCATTGAAACATACTTTATCTCCTTTAATATTGCCTATACCTACTCTATTATTTATTCAGATGTTATTGCTTCTATTGATATTAACATATATGTTGATATCTATTTATGGGCTGTTGATATACAGGTGTATATAGGTTGTAATATTATTTGATATACAGCTTATTAACATATTGTTGATAAATGTTGATAAAGTATTATCATGCTGTTGAAAACCGTTGTTGGTCATATTATCGTATCGACTGTGTGAATTTATCCATCTATTGTTTTCTATCTAAACTTTTGTACCTTTGCCTTGCATTTTTAATCAAATTAATTATTAACCAATGAAAGAAAACATTCGGAAAAGCAGCCGGACTATGCGTTTCAAGCATTATTCCCGCCGTTCTTACGCAGTGTTCTCCACATTGAAATCCCATGTAACCATCGGCGTGATGACAGTGGCAATGCTGGCGTCAGTGCCTGTTTCTGGTATTTCAGCCCAGACCGTCAAGGACAACAACTCGGGCGAGAAGCTGTATGAACTGGAGGAAGTGGAGGTAACCGGCAGCCGTGTGCCGCTCACAGTGAGCCAGGCAGCACGAATCGTGACTGTACTCGACCGCGAGGCTATTGCCGCCGCCCCTGTACAGAGTATTAACGACCTGTTAAAGTATGCCGCCGGCGTTGATGTCCGACAGCGCGGTGACATGGGAGTACAAACGGACATAAGTATTCGTGGGGGAACGTTCGACCAAATTACTATCCTTCTGAACGGAATAAACATCTGCGACCCACAAACTGGCCATAACGCGGCCGATTTTCCTGTTGAATTAAGTGAAATAGAACGTATCGAGGTCTTGGAAGGACCTGCAGGACGTGTGTATGGCACATCATCGCTGGTGGGAGCTATCAATATCGTTACGCGTACTGCAAAGGACAGCGGGGCAGAGGTGTTTGCCGATGGCGGTTCTTATGGCTATTTCAAAGGTGGAGCTATGGTAAGCCATGTTAGGAACGGTTTAAGCAACCAGGTTTCGGGCAGCTACAGCCGTAGTGACGGATCCAGTCGTAGCAAGGCAGGAAATCTTAATGCCGATTTCAAGTATGCAAGGCTCTTCTATCAAGGACGATATGAGAACGACCAGGTGGATGTGCGCTGGCATGCAGGTTTCACAAACAAGGATTATGGCGCGAACACTTTCTACAGCACTCTTTCCGACGAGCAGTTCGAGCACGTAAGAAAGTATTACACTGCTGTTCAGGCGGAAACAAAGGGCGATGTCTATCATTTCAAGCCGTCTGTCTATTGGAACCGTTCGGACGACAGATTTGAATTTTATCGTGGAATGCCGGAAAAATCTCCTTTCAATTATCATCAGACCGATGTCTATGGTGTAAATCTAAACAACTACATCCAGACATTCCTCGGAAAAACGGCATTCGGAGCGGAGTTCAGGAATGAAGGTGTAAGGAGTACATCGCTTGGAGAACCGCTTAATTCTCCGATAAAAGTTCCCGGTGCTGATGCCGATTTTACTCTCGGACTTAACAGGACCAATCTGAGTTTTCATTTGGAACATAATATCGTGTTGAGGCGTTTCACTCTTTCAGCGGGAGTGATAGCCGTAAAGAACACCGGAAATGAAATGAAGTTCCGTTTCTATCCGGGTGTTGATGCCAGCTATCAGTTCGCGCGCGACTGGAAGGTTTATGCCTCTTACAATACCTCATTGCGTATGCCTACTTTCACGGAACTGTATTATTCCGTCGGAGGCCATAAAGCCGACAAGTATCTGAAGCCTGAGGAAATGCAGGCAGTGGAAGTGGGAGTGAAGTATCTTCGTCCGGGAATACGTGGTACTCTGAGTCTGTACCGCTATCACGGGACGGACATGATAGACTGGATAAAGGATATATCGCAGGGCGATGACGCTCCATGGCAGTCGGTTAATCATGCCGTAATCAATACAATGGGTGCTGAGGCTTCTGTTCTTGTTGATATACGCGAATTGATGCAGCGTGATGCTTTTGTGCGTTCGGTCAATGTGTCGTACAGTTATATTGACCAGGATAAGGAAACTACGCCAAATCTACAGTCGAAATATGCATTGGAGTATCTCAGACATAAGTTCGTGGCACAGGCAAACTTCAGAATCTGGAAACTGCTTGAGATGAACGTGTCATACCGCTGGCAGGACCGTATGGGTAATTACCAGAAAGGTAATTCAATGGTGCCATACGAACCTTATTCACTTGTTGACGCACGGTTTACATGGAATGCGTCGCAGTATAAGATATATGTAGAAGGAAATAACCTTCTGAACAAGACATACTATGACCATGGCAATATCCCGCAGCCCGGGATATGGATAAGGGCAGGGGCAAGTTATAGGTTTAAGTTCTGATATTGACATTAAGAGCCGCACTCGTTTCCCCAACGAATGCGGCTCTCGCTTTATGCCCGTATTTATTCAGGCGTAATACTTATGTAATTTACCTTGAAAACTCGTAATGTCCTTTTCCTCCTTCAAACGACAGTATTCCGTCGTCAGAACGTACCCATTTATATGGGATAAATACTTCACCGTCTTTCTTTACCTGCCATGTTCCGGGTTTCATGTCAGTCATGACAATTTTGAAAGTTCCTTCTCCGTTGATGTCAATGCTGAATTTTCCGGAAAGCGTGTTGCTGTCTTTACTGAAAGTCACAATTCTGTCGGAGATTACTACTCCTACAGTATTGTCGCTTTTCAGAAGTGTAGCCTTATGCATGTTTTTGCATTTGTTGTCAGCTACCTGTATCACGTTAAGGAAGTAATCTTCATTAGCAGGAGATTTTGGAGATAATTCAACTCTCCATGCACCTTTTTCGTTTGTCGGGTCCGGAGTACGTGGCTCGTTAGGGTAGTTCTCGCCGTTAACCCAGAATTCCTTACCCGGGCCTCCGATGGTATTAATATCTAAGTTACCTTTTTCCGGTAGCAACACAGTGTCGTAAAGCATTCCTGAATCTCCGTCTTTTGTACGTTTAACGGTAAATGTTCCGTCTTTTACAGTCGGCTCTTCAATGCTGTGCAGCAGCCACTGTTTCTTATATTCAGGATTTGATGAAACAATCTTGTCGAAGACTATCAATGCGGCAGGAATATTCTCTGATTTCAGATTCAGGAATACGAACGAGCGCTTTACTTCTTTTACCTTGTCGGAATATGCCTTGGTTATGTCACCTTTCAGATAAGAATAGTCCGGTGCCATGTAGTCCGCGTCGGTTCCGTGTGCAAGGACTTTTCCTGTTGTGTATTCGTCGCTCAGTAAATCTTTGAACGAACGGCAGGTGTTCCATCCGTCACCAGGCATTCTCTGTCCTCCGTCGTTACCGGCAAAAGGAGTCTTATCTTCACCGCCATAGCTATGGCATTCAAATTTCTCTTCAGGATTGAATATCAGCAGTGAGTTGTGGGCTACTGTACGTTTGAAGAAATTCTTGTTGTGCGGGCTGTTGTATCCGCCTGAACTTCCCTGATATGTTCCTGCATCCAGCGCCAATGGACCTTTATAATATATCTGGAATGAGCCTCCGTCAAGATGCTGATGGTTTCCTACATAGTGCTCGTTTATTTTCATTTCTGCTATTACGCTGTTCTCATCCCATCCTGTTCTGGCAATCATCCATCCGAACGGTGTTCCGGAGTATTTTGTAAGAGGTAGTGTTTCAGGACCTTTAGGCTCAACGTTAAGGTCTTTCCACAGGATGTCGAATATCAGACAGTGATTGTCAATTTTCTTTGTACGTTCATATTCGTATGCCAGATAGCCGTCTTTGTAGTAGCTGTAAGCCAATAGAGCAGGAAGAGCGTAATTGGCAACGCCTTTTCTGTTAGGATTGGTATCACCGGCAGGAAGAACCTGTCCGTCAGGCCGTCTTCTGTAGATAAAATCGTATAAAACGAACTGTTGTGCCGAGTCATAAATTGCTCCTGCGCCCATGCGTGACATTATCCAAAGAGATATAAGGTCGTTGCTGAAACGTACATTTGCATAACTGCTGCCCTGATGGTAGTTATGTCCCGAATAGATGAAGTTGCGGGCTGGAATATAGTCCTTGTACATCATTGTTACTACATAATTGTACATGTCAGGATATTCGTCATATACTGCAATACCAGCCGAGAGCATATCTCTCAGTACCATCCATTCCGAAGAATGTCCTGCTATAGGTTCCGTATTCTTTGGAGGATAGCCGCATTCCATGGTCTTGGCTATTCTGACAAATTCGTTTATGTATGCTTTCTTTTCAGAATCTTTCATCTGGTCGTAGCACCAGTCGTAAACCATTGCACCACACATCAGCATTGATCCGCTGGCTCTTGACAGGTCACCTTTTGTTCCATAATTAGTGTTGCGTAATGTGTCGAGCATGGCTGTTATGGCTTTTCTGGCAACTGATTTCTCTCCGTTTACCAGATAGTCCAATGCATCAAGCTGTACTCGGCTTGTTATTCCTCGCATTTCAGCATAATATCTGAATCCGTTTTTTGCCGGAGCTTTAGCTTCTTCTTCAGGAGTCCTGTTTTTACTCAGTTTCTCCATCTTTTTTATGGTTGTTACAATTTCCGGATGTTTTATTCTTTCTTTAAGTCCCGGAATGTCTGATGAGCGTAAATACAATCTAGGATGGACAGAAGGTGGAACAGGAATTTCCACACCGTTTACGTTCCTCCATTCTACAGTGTTTCTGGTTTGTGCTGATAAGTTGAAACCTAGTATGATATGAATACCTATCAGCATGATAATACTTCTTTTTTTCATGGCTATAATAATTATGAAATAACATATTTTCCTATTTGCAAATTTAATTTATAAACTGTTATTTATTCATATTGAAATACTTAAATGAATTTGATTTGTTTCTATAGCATTTTAAAATTGTTGAATATGCTTTTAAAATTGTCCATTATACACTGGTAGATAATATTTAAACATGTATGTACCATGAAAATAAACTTAATAACTATCTTCGCAAAAAATATATTAACCTAAATAAATTCATTATGAAAAATGATTCCAGATTGTTTTGTTCAACAATAATATTGGGGCTTTCGTCTGTAAGTATGCTTTCTGCCAAAGATGATATACGTCCTAATATTCTATGGCTAACATTTGAAGATACAAGTGCTTATGAATTCGGCTGTTATGGCAATAAGGATGTTAGTACTCCAAATGTGGATAGTTTGGCGCAAAGAGGTGTTCAGTTTATGAATGCATGGTCAGTTGGCCCTCAAAGTTCTCCAGCTCGTTCTTCTTTAATAACAGGGTGTTATGCTCCAACGTATGGAATGGATTTTCATCCAGTTCCTTTTGATACTCCCGAGGATATATTCTTCCCTCAAAGATTAAGAGAAGCAGGTTATTATTGTACTAATAATAATAAAACGCATTATAATACTACGACAGATAATAAGTCATGTTGGGATGAGTGTAATAAGAAAGCTTCTTATAATAGTCCTAAAAGAAAAGATGGTCAGCCTTTTTTTGCTGTATTCAATACTGTAACATCGCATATGGGTCGTATAAGAACTTTTCATACCGACGGTCGTCGTGATTATACACGTGAGGGTATATATCCTCAGCTATTAACGTTGCCATCTTATGTACCTGATTTGCCGGAAGTACGTTCTGATTATGCCGGTCATTTGGAAGCGGTTCAGGATGTTGACAAATGGGTTAAGATATATCTTGATGATTTGAAAGAAAAAGGTCTTGATGAGAATACTATAATCTTCTTTTTCAGTGATCATGGTGGTTGCGTTCCTCGTGGTAAAGGATATTTGTTTGAGAGTGGTTTAAGGGTACCTATGGTAGTATATTTTCCTGAAAAATTCAAGCATTTGGCAAATGGCTTGTCAGGTAAAGTTGATCGTTTGGTTAATTTTACGGATTTAGGCCCTACGGTACTTAGTCTTGCAGGTGTAAAACCAGAGAAAAGAATGCAGGGAGAAGCTGTGTTTGGTAAATATGCAGCAAAAGAGGAAAGGAAACTTAATTTCGCTTTTGCTTCGAACCAGTTACATCATTTCATGCCTGTGAGAGCCGTTTCGGACGGGAGATACAAATATATACGTAGTTATATGCCATATAGGCAGTTCGCATTGAGAAATTACTATCAGTGGGGTATGCCGTCAAATAAAGCCTGGGATAAACTTGTATTAGGTGGTCACAATACTAATGATGCCTGGGCCCAAACATTTTGTGCTCATCCGGCAGAAATGCTTTTCGATTTGTGTAATGATTCGGGTGAAATACATGATTTATCTTCTTTACCACAGTATCAGGATATTTTGAAGAAAATGCGTGAATCTTTATCTTCTCATATAAGAGAAACGGAAGATTTAGGTTTCTTTCTGCCAACGTCACGAAGAGGTAAAATATTGTATAATTCGGTTAGAGAAGAAAAATTTCCTTTAAATGAACTTTATAATCTGGTAGAACTTGCAAGTATGCCTAAATCATCTGATGAACAGTTTTTTAGAAAGGCATTAATAAGTGATTATCCGGAAATGAAATTTTGGGCAACTGTCGGTTATGCACAATTGGCAAAACTAGGATTAATTTCTGAATGCCCTGAAGAATTGAGACACCTTATAAATGATACAGATCCTTATATATCAAGCGAGGCTGCATATGCCATATCCTATTTAGGATATCCTGAAAAAGGAATAAAGAATTTGGTATATCCTGTTAAGGAAGAAAATAGAAAAATTGGGTATTCGTCATTGGAATGTTTATCTCTTGATCCTAATATGCGTAAGTATATACGTGAATATCTTAATGAATTACGTAATAATGCTGAGACTCTTCCACGAATTCAGAATGAAGATGCCGGACTTATGGCAAGGGGTATTCTGGTGAATTTGGGAGAACTTGATATAGATTTACTTCATGGAGAAGAAGCATATAAAGCTGGCTTGAAACTTAATTATGGACGTAGGCCTATGGTTCCATTGCCATATTAAAACTAATCTTATACAATCTGGCATAGTATTCGTTAGACATTTTAAAATAATAATAAACCTCTAATAATAAAGTTTATGTATAATCTACTCCTATTGGGAATTGGAATGCAGGAATTGTTGTTTATTGCATTATTAATTTTACTATTGTTTGGTGGAAAAAAAATTCCTGAACTTATGAAAGGTTTGGGAAAAGGTGTAAAAAGTTTTAAAGATGGTGTAAATGGAATTGAGGAAACAGTGAATAATCCTGAAATATTGAATGGAAAAGATAATAAAATGGAGAAATGATTAGCTATAATAGGTAAGAAGATTTATTTGCCAATTATTCTTCTTATATGTATATTTGTTACATTCCTTTTTTATGGAAATTGCGACACGTTGATTAATATATAATAGCATGAAGATAAAAAGTTTTTTTAAGGTCTTATTTGTCATTTTACCATTATTGTCAAGTAAAATTGTTTTTGCTTATAATTCGGAAACAATTACTTTTTCCCATATATCTATTAATGATGGTCTTTCTCAGAATACAGTTTTTTCAATAACACAGGATAAATCTGATAATATGTGGTTCGCTACATATGACGGTGTGAACCGTTATGACGGATATGAGTTTACGGTATATCGTCATGACGAGAATGATACTGTATCTATAGCTGGTAATATTACTCGTTGCGTAGTGACTGATAGTAAAGGGCGGATTTTAGTTGGGACAAATAAAGGGGTTTCACTTTATAATAAAGAAACAGACACTTTTAAAAATTTTTTAATCACAGATAGAAATAATGCATTAGTTACTGATATAGTAGAAATTTCAGATAATTTATATATAATAAATTCGGATGGTGTACTATATGTTTTAGATTTATCAATGAATTCTTTTAGAGATGACATATTGATTCCTGATTTAGTGTCTAAAAAAGTATCTTCTATTTATAGGGTAAATGATACTATATATATAGGTTGTGTGAATGGACATTTGCATTCATATTCTTTTGTTAGTAATAAATTTATTCCTTCATCTTCATTTGAGGTTGGGGCAAAAGTGCAAACCATGTTATTATATAATTTACATGAGCTATGGATTGGTACAGAAGGCAATGGATTGATAAAATTGGATTTGCGTACTGGAGATTTGAAGAATTATAGACATACATCTGATAAAAACAGTATAAGTTCAGACTATATACGTTCTTTGGCAAGAGATGCTAACGGCAGATTGTGGATTGGAACATTTAACGATTTGAATATATACTCAAATACAAGTGATGATTTTGTTATATATACAAACGATGAAACTAATTCCGGAAGTTTAAGTCAGCGTTCTGTCAGGTGTATTTATAAAGACAACCAAGGTGGAATGTGGTTGGGGACATACTTTGGAGGCCTGAATTATTATCATCCACTTAAATATCGCTTTCATAATATAATGCATGAGCCATACAGGAATTCATTAAGTGATAATGTGGTGAGTTGTATTGTTGAAGATGAAAATTTTATGTTGTGGATAGGAACAAATGATGGAGGCTTGAATTGCTATAATCCTGCTGATGAAAGTTTTAAATATTATAAATTAAATTATGAGGATAAAGATATTTCTAGGGAATCAAATAACGTCAAATCTTTATATATAGATAAAAAGTCCGATAACGTTTATGTTGGTACACATGCAGGAGGATTGAAAGTCGTAAACCGGCGTACAGGGTTTATCAGACATTTATACATACGTGATTCCGATATAATGGCAAATAGTATATATTCGATTTTACCACGTGATGAAGAACGATTATGGTTAGGAACACTAAATGGTCTTTATTTATACAATATGCGTAGCGATGAGTTTATACATGTTGATGAGACTGGTTTTTCAAAAAAAGAAATATATGCTATGTTCATTGATTCGTCTGGTTGTCTAATAATAGCGTTTGATGATTGTCTGGTTAAGTATAAAATAGAGGGCAACCATCTAGAGAGGGTATCTTTTGGTATAAATGGTATGTCCGATATTAAAACTGTACAACAGATCTATCAAACAGAAGATGGACGTATATGGCTTGCTACAAGAGTGGGATTATATTACACCGATGAAAAGAATGGAGAAATAGTTCATTTAACAGAGACGGATGGTCTCCCAAACAATGTTATATATGGTATTGAGGAAGATTCCTTTAATAATATATGGGTAAGTACAAATAAAGGATTAAGTTGTTTTAATCCATACAGTAGAACATTTAGAAATTTTTCAATAAAGGATGGAATACAGAGTAATCAGTTCAATAACTATTCTCATTGTCGTACTTCTGATGGTCGTTTGTATTTTGGTGGAATAAATGGCATAACAACATTTCGTCCGGAATTATTGATTGATAATCCTTATGCACCTCAGCCTGTAATTACAAAGTTTAAACTATTTGGAAAGGAAGTTCGTCCTGGGGATGAGACAGGAATACTTAGAAAGCACATTTCTGATACTGATAGTATAATATTAAATAGTTCGCAAAAATCATTTACTCTCCAATTTGTAGTTTCAAATTATTTATCCGGACAGCACAATGCGTTTTCTTATAAACTGGAAGGTTATGATGATACTTGGAATTATACAGAAGACAACCTAAGTGTATCATATCATAATTTACCTCATGGGGAGTATCATTTTAAAGTGCGTGCTGCTAATAATGATGGAAAATGGAATAAAAAGTCTAAAGAATTATATATAAAAGTTCTTCCAGAGTGGTATGAAACTTGGTGGGCTATATTGATTATGATTTTTTTGGTAATAAGTGCCATAACTCTTGTTTTCCGCTATTTTTGGGTAAAAAAGCAAATGGAAAATAGATTGATTATGGAGCACAATGAAAAGCTTCATCAGGAAGAAATTAATCAAATGAAACAACGATTCTTTATTAATATTTCTCATGAATTACGTACTCCTTTGACATTAATAATATCTCCTGTACAGGAAATGAAGATTAGAACTACAGATAAATGGATGAAAGAACAGTTGGGATTCGTTGAAAGAAATACTAATAGGTTATTACATCTTGTAAATCAGTTAATGGATTATAGACGTGCAGAACTAGGTGTATTTAAATTAAGAGTTTCAAAAAGGGAGATATACTCGGTTGTTAAAGATTGCTTTTCTTTTTATGAGAAATTAGCTCGTTATAAATCGTTGAATTATAATTTTATTTCAGATTTAGAGGGTATAGATGTATTGGCTGATGAAAAATATGTTGAGATTATCATCAATAATCTTTTGTCGAATGCATTTAAATATACAAAGGAAGGAAGTATAACTGTTAATTTGTCGTTGAATGATAATTTCCTGATATTGAATGTGACTGATACAGGCATTGGAATACCCTTTAATAAACATAAAAAAATATTTGAACGTTTTACCCAACTAGACTCTACATATATGGGAAGTGGAATAGGTTTGTCGCTAGTTCAAAGATTGGTAGAATTACATCATGGTAAAATTGAACTTAAAAGTGAACCAGGCAAGGGTAGTTCTTTTTCTATATTTATACCTCAAGATAAATCTGTTTATGCTGAAATAGAATTGGCAGAGAATATTTATGAACCTGAACAGCAATTACATTTTACTAATACAAAATATGAATATTTTGTGGATTCAGAAATGGATGAGTTTGTAATAAATGACGAATCGGATACTTCTGCCAGGGGAAATATTCTTATTGTTGAGGATAATGAAGAAGTTAGGCAGTATCTTAAATCTGGGCTTTCGAAAGTCTTTAATACTTTGCAGGCAGAGAATGGAGAAGTTGCACTTGAGGTATTGAAGAACAATGAGATAGATATAGTTATAACAGATCTTATGATGCCTGTCATGGATGGAGTTAAGCTTTGTAAAGCTATAAAACAGAATGTGTCAACCAGTCATATCCCTGTTATAATTTTATCTGCAAGAACTGAATTGTCTGATCAAAAAGAAGTTATGGCATTAGGAGCTGATGATTATATAGCTAAACCATTCTCTTTGTCATTACTGATAACTAAGATACAAAATATTGTGCGGACTCGTCGTCGTATGTTAGAGCATTATTCTAAGGAGTTAGATGTTGAACCTGAAAAAATAACTTTTAATGCCTTGGATGAAGAGATATTAAAACGGGCTGTTGAAATAGTTAAGAATAATATGGATAATTCAAGCTTTTCTACAGAAGACTTTGCAAGTCAGATGAACATGAGTCGTTCTAATTTGCATTTAAAACTGAAAGCCATAACAGGAGAGTCTGCTATTGAATTTATAAAAAAAATAAGATTTTCTGAAGCATGTCGTTTACTTAAGGAAGGACGATATAATATAGCAGAGATAAGTACAATGGTAGGTTTTAGCACTCCATCATATTTTGCTACCAGCTTTAAGAAATATATTGGATGTCTTCCTACTGAATATATTAAACAACAGAAATAAACTATATATTCAATATATGAAAGTTTGATGTTTTAATAATATAATTCCAATAGAAAATGAAAAAGTTATTTGTTTGTTTAATGGCAACAATATTGCCAATAGCGTGTTTTTCCGCAGTCGAAAATGTAAATAATGGTAGTGATATGAAGAATAGTACAATAAAAAAGACAAGAAGTGTCGATTATATTCTGGATAAGGATAAAGAATGGGAACCTGCAGGAGAAGGTGTTACACGCAAGATTATGGGTTATGATGGTCAGGTAATGTTGGTTAAGGTTAAATTTGAAAAGGGAGCTGTAGGAACAACACATGCACATTATCATACACAAACTACTTATGTAGCGAGTGGTAAGTTTGAATTTGATATAGAAGGTAAGAAAAAAATAGTCTCAGCGGGCGATGGTATATATATTGAGCCTGATGCATTACATGGATGTGTATGTCTTGAACCAGGGATACTTATAGATTGTTTTTCTCCTATGAGAGCTGATTTCCTTAAATAAAAAACGGTTTATGTTTTCGTGATGATGAAAAGGCAGTTGACTGTAATATTGATGGCGTTAATATCTTTTGTCTTATACGGTAATAATGTAAGTAGCAATCTGACAAAAGATAAAATTAATCTTGAAGCAGAGACTCTTCTTCAAGAATGGGTGGATACATTATTGACATTGCAATATGAATCAAAGTATCCGACTTTAGATGGTGGCATAATTTGTCCTGCTTGCGCTCGAATACATGGACGTATAGGCGATTTCGTACTTCCTTTAATGTATATGGCAGATAAAACAGGAGATGATAAATATCTGAATGCTGCAAAACGATTAATAAAGTGGATGGAAACGGTACGTCAGCCTGATGGATCATGGATGAATGATGTAAATGTATCTGATTGGAATGGGACAACAGTCTTTTTTGCAATTGCACTTGGTGAGGCTGTAAAATATCATGGTCATTTGTTGGATGTAGAGACACTTGATACGTGGAAAAAGTATTTAGAGTCTTCTGGTGAGTTTATTCTTAATAACAGATTTATATATAGTCGCAAACGAGAAGGTATGCGTAATATGAATGTTAATTATTCAGCTTCCGCTACTTATGCTTTGTATTTGCTTGGTGATATATTTGAAAGAGACGATTTTAAGAATAAAGCAAAAGAAATAGCATTCGATTTAAGGCAGTATTTTACTAAAAATGATTGTTTCCTTTTTGGTGAAGGTCCCAATATAACAAGCGAAACAAAGAATGGATGTCGTCCTATTGATTTGTTATATAATGTTGAGGAATCTTTACCTAATATGGCACATTATGCTCATTTGTCAGGCGATAAAGAACTTGAGGAATTGATACTGAAATCAATGAATACACATTTGGAGTTTATGCTGCCTGATGGGGCATGGGATAACAGTTGGGGTACACGTAGTTTCAAGTGGACTTATTGGGGTGGACGTACTAGTGATGGCTTTATGGGTGGATATGGTTTAATGTCAGCAAATCATCCGGAATATGTGGAAGCAATATATAGAAATATAAAACTATTAAGGAATGCTACACATAACGGATTACTTTTTGGAGGACTACATTATAATGATTTGAATATTCAACCTTGCATACACCATACTTTTGGGCATTCTAAAGCTCTTACTTCGTTTTTGGAATGTAAGGTTGGAATAAGTAATGAAGCTGTTGCTTTGCCAAGAGATAAGGAATATGGAGTAAAATTTTTTAAAGATATAAGAACATGGCTTGTTTCTGAAGGACAATGGAGAGCTACTGTTACCGGATATGATGCAGAATATAAGGTTAAAGGTACTCATCCTATGGGGGGAGTTTTGTCAATGTTGTGGCATGAAAAATTCGGACCTATATTTGCTTCCACTACTAGCATATATAAGATGATTGAAGCGCCTAACATGCAGCATGTAAATCGTAAATATATAGTTGGTGGAAGTCCACGATTGGAATTTATAAAAGATGGGAAAATATATTCAAACTTGGATGATTTGGATACTGATGTTATTTATACAAAATCAGATAATAAACATATATTTAAAATTAAAACTCATCTGGTTACATGTGAACAAGAGTCTCCTTTGCAAGGAGTCACACCTGTGGATATTACTTACATATTTGATAAAGAAAATATTATAATAGAAGCAGAAAGTTCGATTGATGGTGTAAATTTAGTATTACCGGTTATTGCTTCTAAAATAAATAAAACATCTTTGCATAATAATAGATGGATATGTAATGGTAATAATTCTGATTTGGAAATAAATGTCTTATCCGGTAGTTTATCATTAATGCCTGTTGACCCTGATGGAAGAACCTTTAATCCGGTTCCAGGTTTTGCTATGGTACCATTGAAGATCTCGTTTAACCGAGGAAGTAGTAAAATCTCTGTATCAATAAATGTATGCGATA
>NZ_JANRHK010000025.1:0-36231 GCF_024733815.1 Bacteroides sp. ET336 | reverse complement strand
ACATTTAATTTCGTGGTTTCACATTTATAAGTCTTAAATTAATAGAATAATCAAAAGCATTTGATTTTGAGAAAACCTCATTTTTATACCAACCATCGCTTGAGCCTCCCCAACCCCAATTACAATGAACATAAAGAGGACCAAAATTCTCTTGTTTTTCTACATATATTCGCCAAATATCATAACCATCATCCTTTTCATACTTGTCATAAGTTATATAATGAGAAATCATTTCACTATCAACAACCCATGCATGTCCTTCTCCATCTATCCTATCTGTACCACGGACATATGCTGGATATCTCATTTTATTAGAATCATAATCCATTAAATCAGCCACATATCCATTATTATTTAAAAAGTCTCTAATTTTTTCAGCAGAAATACCTGTTCCACCAATAGTAACATCTTTATTTGGAATATTATTGAAAATTGAAAGAATACAATCCTGCAATTCTTCATCATAACATTGTGATGTTTGTGTAAAATTTATCCAATCTGATGTTGTTACAGTTCCATAGTTAACTTTATGATATGCCATAATCTGTAACATAGCAACAATTGCACAACCTACATAAGCTCTTTTATCATTCGATACATATGGTAGTTTGTTATTATATGGATAAGTTTGTGACCATTTTGTAGTCAAAATAATTCCATGCTGAGACTCTGAACCTTGAGTTTCTTCTCCCATATATACAAAATCCGGATCTGGTATAAAGCCATATTGGGCATAATAATAATGAACACATCCATCATCTATCCAATTAATTCTACTTTTAGGTATACGTGAAACAACAGCATTGTACAATGAATCAGTATTAAAATTATTTATTTTATTTTTTATGTAATGAGGTAATCTATTACAAAACAATTTTAAGCCCTCATTGTAAACTGTATCATTCAAAGAACCTGATTCAGAAAAAGCAAAAACCTCTTCTACTCGTCTGTCTGCAGATACTATAGAGAAGCCTTCATTACCTTCTGAGCCAAATTCTACTACATAGTATCCTGTTTTTTCTTCAGAATTTCTCGTTTGAATACCAGGTAAGCTTACTTTCTTACATGAATTGACTACTAAAGATTTGTTTTTATTCATAAATCTATCACGAACTAAAGCAATAGCTTCTTTTTCTGAAATTTCAGAACTTCCTATTTTTTTAATTTTTACAGCATTTGCTTCATTAACAGACATCTTAACCATTAATGTTTTTTCTTTGACTTTAGTAGGAGCATTTTCTATGTATTCATCACTAGCGCATGAATAAGAGAACAATAACATTGTCATTAAAGACAAATTAATGATTTTTTTAAGTACATGTTTCATAGTTATTTTTTTGTGGTTAAACAATAGCACTCCAAATATAAGATATTTTTTAATAAAAAAACAATTAAATTACCAAAAATCCCGCCATTGACTAAATTTATGTCAATGACGGGATTATTTCCAACTCACTTTAATTATTATCAGCTTTTATTCTTTTTCAGATAGAGATTTACCTACCTTTTCCAAGTCCATTTTCCGTTTTAAAGCCTCCAGATAGTAATAATCGGCATAATTCAGTGGAACATCAATTTCACTGTTGTGAGGTATGCTTCCCACTGAATGCATAAGTACGAAGCGTCCGTTCTCTCCCAATTTTGCTGTATAGTTCTCTGAAGAAAGACTCTTCATTATTTTATCGGCATATCCCCTATAGTCGAACTGATTATCGTATGTACTCAATTCATAAAGCGCAGAAGCAATAACAGAAGCTGAAGATGCATCTCTTGGCTCGTTTGGAATATTCGGCGCATCCATATCCCAGTAAGGAACAAGGTCTTCAGGCATCCTAGGATGATCTTTCATAAAATTGAATGTCTTTATAGCCTGTTCCAGATATTTCTTGTCGCCTGTATATCTGTAGCACATTGTATATCCATAAATAGCCCAAGCCTGTCCTCGCGACCAAGCGGATTCATGAGAATATCCCTGAGCCGTGTGGCGATGTCTTACGCTGCCATCAGAAATACTGTAATCAATCACGTGATAGCAGCTTCCATCAGGACGGAACTGCTCCTTCATTGTCCTGTCGGCATGCGAAACAGCTACCTTATAGAAAGTAGAATCGCCAGACAATTCTGTTGCCTCAAACAGAAGCTCAAGATTCATCATATTATCTATTATAACCGGACATTCCCATCCTCTCTGTGCCTGCCAACTGTTTCCTGTCACATTCCAGCTCTGTATGGTTCCGGGTTTTTCTCTGAAACGTGTACATAATGATTTGGCTGCTTCAATCATCACATCTTTATATCCGTTTTTTCCGGAAAGTCTGAGTCCGTTTCCATAACTGCAGTTAATTATAAAGCCAATGTCATGATGCCATGTAAGATTCTTTGCCTCATCCAATGCCTCGGTATATTTCTGTGCCAGAGGAAGAAGAGTATTGTCGCCTGTCAGTTCATAAAGATACCACACACTTCCCGGAAAAAATCCGCTTCTCCAGTCTGCATATCCACAATAATATACTTCTCCGTTTTTTTTCAATGTCACAGGATTCAATATTTTACCACTTGCCTCAATCGTATCAATCTCAAGTTTAATCTGATTATAGGCATTCTCTACCGACTGCTCCGACCATGTTTTTTCCACTCTTTCAGGTTTATCCGTACAACCTCCAATGGTACAAGCCACGGCCATCACACAAGAACTCAATAAAAAACTAAATTTTTTCATAACCCACGAATAAATTTAAAGTTTATACTTAATAAATAATTTTAAAAATGTAACTGTCCTTTATCTTTTTATCTTTTGCTATAAATGAAAGTCTGTAAATCTCGTCTCCCCATACGTTGCTTAGTTTTTTATCAGTAAGCTTGACAGATTCTTTTTTCACATCGAACTTTCTATTGTCATATTTAACCTGAGCCTTTACTCCATTCACTGATATTTCCACTTTTCCGTCTTTTATAACCACATCACCCCATGTCAGGAAGTTAATAATGTTTTCCGATTTAACCTCATCTAGTTCGAAGCGGTCGTTTACAGTCAGCTCACCGGATTTCATCTCGTACGACCTGATCCATGTTTTCACACCTGCCTCTTCAGGATAAGCGGTTGCAATATTTGCAGAGAATCCTTTTCGGGAAGCCTTCACATCCGTAGCCTTATATTTGCGGCCGTTTTTCTGAGGTATGCCATTAATAATAGGAAGATTATGATAATTACTCTGCATAGTCCATATTGTATATCTCTCGCTGCTGAATGTCTGTCGTGTATATGTTCCTACACCTGCATCAATCATAATCGGCATATCGTTTACCCATAAAGAGAAACTTCCGGCATCATTATGATTATGACTCTCATCGTTATATCCACCCTTTGCAGCCAGAAAAGCCTTGTTGTTTCTTACATAATAGAATTCAGTTTCAGGATACCATGTATAACGGTCGCCTGTATATTCCTGTTGATATTCAGACAAATCCTTGTTTATAATAAAAGACTCAAATATTCTGAACAAATCACGCCCGGCAAAAGAAATCTTGCGGCCATTATTCAACATGGCAGCAAACTGTTTCATCAGATCACTGTCAACAGCCTTTCCGTATCTGAAAATAAGAAAAGGATCTCCACCTCCTTTGGCAGAGGCATCTGCAAAGTTAACAACCCAACCATTTCCTACATAGCTCCTGGCTATATATTCACCCATGGCCTTGATTTGAGGATTATCAAAAATTGAAACTTTTCCCCCGGTAATCCAATCAAGCAGAACAAGATAATCAAGGCATTTGCCAGGAGCATGTCCCCAATAGGACGGTCCTTCTTCACAAGCTCCGTCGGAATGAACATAATTCAGGAACTTATCAACAGACTGCATGCTGCGATAAACAGCTTTTGAAAGTCTGTCCGGATCATTTTCAAGCAACATAAACGTCATAAGACAATTGCTGTTGCACCATGGATTCCAGTTATTGAGCATTTGTCCATTATAGTTCACGGCCATCCACCAGAAACTGTCATTCTCAAGATAAGGTTTCATGATTCTTTCATCCAACTCATTATATAATCTACGGGATATTTCAGGATCAACCTTATCGAATTCATCATGCATAAAATAATATACCCACGATAGAAGACCTCCCAAATCTCCTGCTGTCAGATCAATCAGCGGATAAGTAGGAGTAGGCAAAGCACGATGAGTGGGTTGAGTAATCAGATGAGCAGACAATGCCCATGATGTCATCTCGCAAGTATGAAACACACCGTTTATCAGCTGATCCACAAATCGGCCTTTTCCTTCTGCTAGTTCGGCAAGCATCAGTTTTACTATAGCCTGATTATTATCATTAAAAGGACGCTCCATAACCACTCTGTTCCCACTTCTCTCAAATTCCAGATAATCTGTAGCCCTCACAACCTTCCAAGTATAATCCAAAAGAGCTTCACCATTCTTTATTATCTCATCTTTATATTCTCCTAAAAAACGGTTCCACCCCTCACGGTCGTTATAGGAAGGATAAGTAACCCATTTCTGGTTCAGGACAAGACAATTTGCAAGATTTTCCTGCGATACTACATTCTGGAGATAATTTCTTTCTGTATAGGCTGCTACATTAATACATGAAAGAAAAAACAATACGATTAAAGAAAAAATACTTTTTGTTTTCATTATATTAGTTGTTTATAATTAACAATGCAATATTATATTTTTATAATAAAACCGAATAGCAATATTGTACATTGTAAGTGTATAAATTGTATAAATGTTAATCATTAATATCTTAAGAGAACTTTAAAACACAATAATTCTTTATTTTCTATAGTTTTTGACATGAGAAGTAATCACCCTTGAAACTAACACTCTATATATCAATAAATTATGCTTAAAAGAGTGAAATAAAACAATCAATATAAAAATCTTCCAAAGACATTTTCGGACAATTTTTATATATTTATCGGACAATTTTTATAACAATATTCACAAAAAGCAACAATCTTTGCGAAGTATTGATTTATAAACTTAAACTTATACTTATGGAAAGTGCTAAGAATTATTCAAGCTCCATGGTTAGATTTTTAGCAGGAGCGTCTTTAGCTTTTTTTGCATCAGGCATGGTTGTAGCAGCAAATGAATCATCTTCACCTCATGCCGATGCTATAGAAAGTATCTTACAACAAAAAACTATTAATGGTAAAGTTCTCGATGCAACAGGCGAACCAATTATCGGTGCAAACGTATTGGTTAAGGGAACTACAAATGGAACAATTACCGACATAGACGGAAACTTTACATTAAATGTTCCAACAGAGTGTGTACTTCAGATTTCCTACATTGGTTTCAACACTCAGGAAATTAAGGTTACTTCTACTACAAACGATATAACTGTTAACCTTAAAGAAGACTCTAAGACTTTGGAAGAAGTTGTTGTTGTAGGATACGGTACACAAAAGAAGGTGAACTTGTCAGGATCTCTTTCTACTATTAATGTAAGCGAGCTGACAGAAAGCCGTCCTATCACTAACGTATCACATGCACTTGCGGGTCTTGCAGCCGGAGTTAACGTACAGATGTCCAGCAATCAGCCTGGTAATGATAATGCATCTATCAAGGTGCGTGGTCAAGGTACACTTAATGATTCATCCCCTCTTGTTATCATTGATGGAGCAGAAGCCGGTATAAACACAGTCAATCCACAGGATATTGAATCAATGACTGTCCTGAAAGATGCCGCTTCTTCTGCAATCTACGGTTCCCGTGCAGCAAACGGTGTCATCTTGATTACTACAAAACAGGGTAAATCAGGTAAAGTCAAACTTGATTACAACGGATACGTGTCATTTACATCTCCTTCTATTCCTGGTTCTATGGATCCTGTATCAAATTATGCGGACTACATGGAATATATCAATGAAGGATACAGAAATTCAAAAATGAATGAAAAGTTCTCTTCCGGTGTAATTCAGGAATGGAGAGACAATGAAGGAAAAGACCCTTTGCGCTATCCTAACTCAAACTTCATGGATGATACATTCAAGAATTCTGTATCTCACAATCATGTGATCTCTATGAGCGGAGGTAGTGAGAAAGTTAAATTCTATTCTTCTTTCGGATATGAAAACAATCCTGGAGTAATGGATAACACAGGATTTGAAAAATATAGCGGACGACTCAATGTTACAGCTGACGTCAGATCTTGGCTGACATTAGGAGCTTACATAAACGGATATGTTTCAAACATGGATCCGGCCGCAAAATATACTAGCAGTGGTACAGCTGTAGATGATGTATTTACTTATGCATCGGCTACAACACCGGGTATGGTGTTCCGTGCTCCAGACGGAAGATACGGTGCAATGAACAACCCTGAAGATGATGCACAGAGTGCCGTAAATAATCCTCTTGTACGTCTCAACCGAGTTGCTGGTAACATTGCAAAGCACAACTTAAGAACACGTTTTGTAGGTACAATAAAGCCATTCGAAGGATTCAGCATCACAGGTTCTTATTCATACGAATTCGTTGATGAAGAAAGAAAACGCAAACCTGTAATTTTGGAACAGTGGAACTTCAGAGACGATGTTATAACACGTACTACAGAAGGCAAATCAAGCATCATGAATTACGACGGTAAAACACAGCGCTATTTCAATGATGTTGTAGCCAGATATGAAAACCGTTTTGTGAATGACCAGTTAGGACTGAATGCCATGATTGGTGCCAGCCAGGAAAAATATTACTCACACAACTTCCAGGCAACTAAATATGACCTTATCGACTACAGTCTGTGGGTGATAAACGGAGCTACAGGAGATGCAAGCGCATCAGGTTCAAGCAGCGAATGGGCTATGCGTTCTTTCTTCGGACGTGTAAACCTTGACTGGAATAACAAATATCTGCTCGAATTAAACCTTCGTGCCGACCAGTCTTCACGATTCCTCTCTAATAAGAGAACAGGTTACTTCCCTTCAGGTTCATTTGCATGGAGAATTGACCAGGAAGAATTCATGAAAGATGCAATGGACAAAGGACTCAGCAACTTGAAGCTCAGAGTTTCTTACGGTTCATTAGGTAACAACTCTGTAGGAAACTATGACGCACTTGCTACATACGCTATCAAAGACAGTAACTATGCATTGAACAATCTGTTGGTTCAGGGTCTTATACAGACAAGACTTGCCAATCCGAACCTTACTTGGGAATCAACTTATATGACAAACGTTGGTCTTGACTTCGGATTCTTCAACAACAGATTTACAGGAACTGTTGACTATTTCCACAAACGCACTAAGGATATCCTTATCAACCTTCCGGCTCCTTTGGTACACGGATCTGCAGATATTCCAAAGCAGAACAGTGCAATCGTAACCAACCAGGGTGTGGAATTTACTTTAGGATGGCAGGACAAGGTAGGTGATTTCTCATACGGAATCAACGGTAACTTTACATATGTGAAGAATATTGTAAACAAGTTTAAAGGAAAAGACAAAGGTGGTATGAGCATTAGTGGAGCAAATGTAATCTGGGAAGGACATTCCATTAATTCACAATACCTTTTGAGAGTAGACCGTATTATCCAGACTGATGAAGATTTGGCATTAGTACAGCAAATCATTGACAATGCCAAACAGATATATGGTAATGACATTACTGATAATGAAATCTTCTCTTCAGGCAAGCCTGAAAAAGGTGACTTCCTGTACAAGGATACTAACGGCGACGGTTTGATAAATCTGGATGATAGAGAAATAGTAAGCGACGGTCCTAACCCTAAGTTCCAGTTCGGTCTTAACATGAATGCCTCTTACAAAGGATTTGATTTCTCAATTCTCTTCCAGGGTCAGGCAGGAGCCAAGACTTACTGGCAGCATGATTTGGCAAACACAGCTTCTGTACGCTATGGTTATCAAATGAATAAAGAAGTGGTTGAAGGACGCTGGTACGAAGGAAGAACTGATGCCACTTATCCTAGACTTCTTGAATATTCTAATACAAAGAACAAACAGATGAGTGATTTCTATCTGCAAGATCTTTCATTCCTGAAAATACGTAACATACAGTTAGGATACACTTTGCCTAAATCAATCGTAGAGAAAACTTCTCTTGAACGTATCCGTGTTTACGGAAGTATGGAGAATTTCTTCACATTTACTTCCTTTAGAGGATTTGATCCTGAATTGGGAGGAACTTTGGGATATCCGGCCATGAAAAATGTGGTAGTAGGTATTAATGTATCTTTCTAACATAGTATTTTATAACCAATTATGATTTATCATTATGAAAAAATATAAATTAATTGCAGTTTTGGCTGCTTCGTTGACATTCACAACAGGATGTTATGATTTGGATGTTTATCCTGAAGATCAATTAAGTTCCGGTACATTCTTCCAGAGCCAGAAACATGCCGATCAGGCTATGATGGGTGTGTATGCCCTGATGAAAGACGACGATGTATTTGGCAGACAGTTTGGTTTTGATTGCCTTGGAGGTGTTGGTAGCGGTTACGACCCTGCTTCATACGCAACTATCGCCAGAGGTACATATACAAGCACAGAAGGTTTTGTAAACAATAAATTCCAGAAACTTTATGAGGGAATCGCACGTGCCAACATCGTTTTGCAGAATATAGACAATTGTAATATGACACCAGAGCTGACAAGTCAGTATAAGGCTGAAGCAAAGTTCATGCGTGCATTATATTACTTTACTCTTATGGATTTCTGGGGTGGAGTTCCTATCTACGATGAAACAACTGTCGTTGCAAACGATTTCATGAATATGCTCAAGCCAAAGAGTGATATTGAAACTGTAAGAAAATTCATATTGGAAGACCTTGAAGAGGGTATAAAGTACTTGCCTTTGGAATGGGACGACGTAAATAAAGGAAGAGCTACTTCAGGAGCCGCACTTGCACTTAAAGGAAAAGTACTTCTTTATGCGAAAAGATATGATGAAGCAAAAACTTGTTTCAATGAATTGATTGGTGAAACACCTGACTCAAAATATATAGGAAAGTATAAACTGTATGAAGAAGGTGAAGATCCATTTGCAAACCTTTTCAAACCCGGTGGTGATGAAAGTAGCGAAATGATTTTTGCAATACAGAATATTGGTGGTATTGGACAGGATTTCGGTATGCCAACCACATTCTATATGGGTACAAGAGCCGCATTCGGAAGCTGCTGGAACAATGTAATGGCTTCTGTAAATCTGGTAGACTCGTATGAATGGAAAAACGGTTCAAAATTCAGCTGGACTGATCCCGAAGCTGAATACGGATGGAGCGGATTCCCAACATACAATGATGTTAACAACAATACTTACCCTATGAGGGAGGAAATATTCTATTCAACACTTACCAGTGACTACAAGAAAATTGATCAGTACACTCCACACAGACAGGAATTGCTGAACATGTATGAAAACCGCGACCCTAGAATGGCTGCAACGGTAATACTACCTTACACTCATTTTAAAGGTTGGGTAAGCAACAAGGCTAAAGATACTGAATTCGTAATGACTAAGAAAACCGGTATCTGTAATGAGACAAACGGATTCATCCGTGTAAACGGAAACTATGAGTACTATCCATTCCGTAAGTTTGTTGCCGAAAACGATATGGACGGAGCTATAAACAACCGTGCCGATACTCCTATCAACTTCCCACTTATCCGTCTGGCAGATGTGTATCTGATGTTGGCCGAATGTTATATTTTCTCAGAGTCAGGATTTGACAAAGACAATGCTGTGAAATATATCAATATGGTACGCGCAAGAAAAGGTGTAGAAATGCCTGGTATCAACAGCGGTAATCCTGATTTGGCTGCCAATACACAGGAAGAAGTATTCGCTCGCCTGCGTCACGAACGTGCAGTAGAATTGGCGGCAGAAGGTCATAGCTTCAGCGATATGAAGAGATGGAAACTTCTTGAGACTCTGGCAGGTCCTGTATATGGTATTGCTGCTTACAAAGCTTATTACACACGTGTAGTTGCAGAAAGAGATTATCTGTGGCCATTCCCACAATCAGAATGTGAAAAGAATCCTGATCTTGCAGCCGGACAGAATCCTGGATGGTAATAGCATATTAAATAAAAAAAGCGCCTATCAAGGCGCTTTTTTTATTTTTCGTTATTTGTCGAATTTTTCCGATAAACTTGTGGAGTAACTCCATACTGATTTTTAAAACATCTGCTGAAATAAACCGGCGAACTGAAACCACATTTATCACCTATTTCAGCTACAGGCAAATCCGGATATTTAAGAAGCATTGCGGCAGCATACTTCAATCTGTAATTCAATATGAAATTATTTGGTGTCATACCAGTCAAAGCCTTAAATTTTGAGTAAAGAACCGAACGTCCGATACCTATCTCCTTACATAATTCCGGAACGTCGAATTCCGTATCATCTATATGTGCCTCAATAGCTTCGGAAGTCCTTTTAAGAATATCCTGATCAAGTAAATTTATACTTGTAAGATCTACTTCAGTTATCGGTTTCTTACGTATCTGATTATGAATCAACAATCTGTTCCTAACAAGACTATTGGCTCTAGCTAGAAGGATATTTGAATTAAACGGCTTCGATATATAATCGTCGGCCCCTCTGTTAAGTCCCTCAATATTCTGTTCTACAGTGTTTAATGCAGTAAGAAGTATAACTGGAATATGACATAAATCAATATTATTCTTTATTCTCATACACATCTCTGTGCCCGACATCTCCGGCATCATTATATCTGAAACGATAAGATCCGGTTTATATTCGTTAGCCTTATCCAATCCCTCTTTGCCATTGACAGCTGTTATAACAAAATAAAATGGAGAAAACAGATTATCAAGAACCTTAAGCAACTCAGCATTGTCTTCTACAATCAGTACACTATATTTTTTCTCTTCATTATTTTCTTCCAGAAGTGAATTATCATCAGGTCTGCTTATCTCAGTATCAACCTCCATATCAACATAATTCTTTATTTCACCCAGGTTTTCCCTATTCTCCTCTATAAAGTGCACGTGCGGGTCATTAACATATTCTGAATCACCTAATGGAAGTCTCACCGTAAATATACTACCTTCACCTAATTTACTGTCCAACAGGATTTTACCATGATGTTTTTCAACAATACTTTTTGTAAATGCTAGTCCTATACCAGTACCTGTTGATGTGTAATCATCATTCTTGTCTTCAATCTGGTAAAAACGTTCGAAAATACGCGTAGAATCTTCGGCAGATATACCTTTTCCTGTATCACGTATGGAAATATCCACACTATCTCCAGACGATGTGATGTTTATTTCCACACACCCTTCTTCTGTGTACTTAAGTGCATTCGAAAGCAAATTGAAAAAAACCTTTTCCAATAAACTTGAATCAAACCAGCACAATAAATTCTCTACTTCCGAATGGAATTCATACTTTAATCCTTTACGTCCGGCAAAATCACTAAAAACAGAAAATATATCCTTTACGAAAGAGCAAATATCCCTTTGCACCAAATGTAAGGTATATTTATTCTGTGTAAACTTCCTGAAATCCAACAGGTCAGATATCAGACTATACATGTATTGCGCGTTCTGTTTTAATTTCAATACCTTGTTATAAACAACCGGTTGTAGATTAGGAATCTGCAATAAAGTATCTATATGACTTATTATCAGTGTTAATGGGGTACGGAATTCATGGCTGACATTCGTAAAGAATACAAGTTTCTCATGATTCAACTGTTCGATATGATGTTTTTCAAATCTTTCTTTCTCAAGTGAATACGCAAGATTCTTCTTCTCATTCTTATAGCGTACAATTAACCACGTTATACTCGTAAATGTAATCAAATATAATACCCATGCATACCAGGTGTTATACCATGGAGATTGAATATTGATATCAAGTCTGGCTACATTCTTTCCATTTTCACCTCCAGTACGTACACACAATACATACTTTCCAGGAGTAAGATTTGTATAACGAACAAAAGGAACTGCCGTGGAAGTCCAGGCATCATCGAATCCCTCAAGTTTATATTCATAAATCTGCTGTACATGCCTATCAATATAATCGGAACTTGCAAACTCAATTATAAGATTATTTTCCGATGCAGACAATTTTAATTCGTGAGTAAAAGCCAATATCTTGCTTAATATACCTCCATTCTCCGAAGGATGAATAAGATTGTTATTCACGTAAATACCGGAAAAATATATCGGTTGCTGCTGTTGCATTGGAGTCAGAAAGTCCGATTCCTCCACTCGTGTAATACCTTTCGTATCTCCTACATAAATGACATTATTGGGTGCAACACAAATTCCGCATCCCCATATAATAGGTGCTTTCAGATAATTCTGTTTTATAGTGGAAAATGTTTTTCCGGTTGTATCAAACATAGTTATCCCTTTATCACCAGTAATCATTAGTTTCCCATTTGATGTTAACTGTGACACATAGCAATAATTACTAGGAAGATTACTATTATCCTTAGTATAAGTTTCAAGTCTTTTTGTTGATATGTCATATACCAGTAAACCGCTTCCGAGCGTAGAAATGTACAGTCGGTTCTGTGCAGACAATATATGTGATATTTCTCCCTGAATATGAAGTTCTATTATTTGCCGTTTATAAGGTTCGTTCAAGGATATAGCCATTATGTCATTTCCTTTTGTAGCATAAAAAACATCATTCTCATCAATATCAAAAGTCAAAGTTTCTTCAAAAAAATCAGGATATTTTTTAAATACATTCTGTTTTGTATCAAGAAAAAAAATTCCTTCTCTTGAAGAAATGACTATTCCATTTTTCCAGTTTTCTATGTGATGTATAATCTCACCAGGATTATCCAATGATGATTTATTATCAGTCATATAATTATAAAATACACCTTTATTGATATCATATCGTGACAGACCACCAAGATGTGTACCTATATAAAGCATATTATTGGACTCATCATAACACAGACTCTTAATATTATTATGAGGAATTCCATGCGAGGATGATTGCGAAGTAAACTGTTTTACTATTTTCCAATTTCTATCTATACAGCTTATTCCACCACCATCTGTACTTATCCACAAATTGTCGTTTTTATCAATTACCATTTCGCCTATATAGGAATAATATAGACCTGACAATTCTTTTGCCTGATAATCATAATGTATTACGCTGTTTTTTGTTGGATTAAAATAGTTTACTCCTCCAAAATAACTGCCAGCCCATATTGTTCCCTGGCGGTCTTTATAAAGAGAAAATATTGACGGATGATTCAATCCACCTACATATTGAGGAATATTCACCGCAGAATAAATTTTATTTTTTGCATCATATTTCTGAAGTCCCATAAAAGTTCCAAACCATACATTCCCATCGTCATCTTCCACAAATTCACGAATCTGAGGATCAATGATTCCGTTTACTCCATTCGGACACAACGGAACCTTCTCCAGATTATCATTACTTAATCTATAAAGTCCTTTCATTCTGGTTCCAATCCAAAAATCATGTCTCGAATCTTCAAAAATTCTATATATATCTTCTCCATCAAGAATACATTGTTCCTCCCAAACAGCTTTAACAGGTGATATTATTACGCCATTGGTTGTTCCTATATACATATTTTCCTTATTTATATCAATCACATTGATATGTGTATACTCCGGTAAAATCTTAAAGATTGATTTCTTTTTACTCAGAAGATTATATAAGAAAAGATTATTTTTTTGTGCAAATAGAATATTCCCTTCATATTCCGTAATTGCTGTCACATCTCCTTCAGCATCAATCCTGCTGAACAAGTCCGACTCCACATCATAAGAATATAAGAAGAAATCTGAAATAAAAAATATCTTGCTTCTATCAGAAAGATTATCCGATACTATATATGACACACTATTACCTATCCATAACTTTCCATTTTCACCATTATCCACTTCGCCTTTATATGATGTTATTCTACCACCATCATATACATTCAACCCCTCTCTCGTTCCAAACCACATTCTTCCTAATGTATCTTGACCTATTGCCATAACCGAAGGCTGGGACAAACCGTTATTGACATCAAGATTATGAAAATATTGTGCATTCAGTTTAAGTGACACAATTGCAAGGAATATAAATACAATCAAATACACTTTCCTAATCATAGTAAGAATATAATCTAAACTTTTTCTAATCAACATACTTTATATAATACACTCACAGAGTTTAAAGTTATAGAAATTTATTGTCTAAGTAATAGTTTTTGAGAAAGAATTTGTATTAGAAATGTAAAAATCTCCTTTTATACCGAAAGTAAAATATATGTTTTTATATATCTTTGTAAAGAACAATAATCTTGAATCTTATATGAGAACCGTAAAACTGATAACATGTTATAAATTATTTCAGACAAGAGTGATAAAAGGTACACCTGAAAATGAAGGAATTACCATGCTATCTGAGTCTCCTCCGGGAACGGAACACTGGGAATATGTCTGTAAAGACTGTGGAAAAGCATTTGACAAACCTGTAGGAAAAATACTATCACTTAATTTTATGACTAATATATGAAAAAAATTATCTTTTCAATTATTTGTATTTTATGTTGTTCTTTCGGAATTAATGCGAAAGAAACTAACTTACTGGAAAACAGCCTCACTATTGAACAGCTGAAAACAGCATTACTGCCAACTGAACAGTGGATAAATTATCCTTCTTATAAGGACCGCTCGGAATGGGACAGACGTATTCCTTCCGATATTCGCGAGAACATTATCAAGGAAGGTGAAAAGGCCTTGTCATATCAATGGAAGCCTGATCTTGCGACAGACTATCTGGCTTATAAACGTAATGGACAAATTCTGACCGGCAGGAAAAACCAGATGACACTTAATACTCTTCTTTTAGCAGAATTGGTGGAAGGTAAAGGACGTTTCATAGACGCCATTATAAATGGTGCATGGTTTCTGTGTGAAGTTTCATGGGTACATTCTGCTCATGCCTATTTCCAGAAAGATCAGTCCGGACTTCCCGATCCTGAAGAACCTACAGTAGAACTTGTAGTTGCAGATATAGGAGCTCAAATGGCCTGGATATATTATTTTTTACATGAGGAATTGGATAAAGTCAGCCCTCTAATAGCCAAAAGAATAAAAAATACAGTTTATGAACGATTGATAAATCCTTATTACGCGCGCACTGATTATTGGTGGATGGGATTTACAGGAAGAGAAGTAAACAACTGGAATATCTGGATCAATTATAACATGCTGCAAGCTGTGTTGTTACTGGAAAATGATCCTTCTGACAAAGCAAAATATATTTTCCAGCTAATGCGTTCTGTTGATTATTATATTGATGTACAAAATCCAGACGGTGCATGCGAGGAAGGACCATCTTATTTCGGCCATGCAGGAGCTAATCTGATAAAGTTTCTTGATTTGCTGGATAGAGCAACCGGAGGTAAAGTAAATATATTCTCGAATGAGAAAATAAAGAATATAGGTAGCTATATACGCAGAGTAAATATAAACGACCAGTATTTTGTGAACTTTTCAGATGCAGCTGCCAGATGTTTTGTAAGTCCAGGAGCAGTATATTTGTATGGCAAAAGAATAAACGACAGACAGTTAATGGGATTTGCTTCCGATTTCGCACGTAATAATGACTGGAAAAACAAATTACACACAGGTAGCTTGTTTGCCAGATTGCTGGATGATGTATTGGATGCCCAAGAAATTCTGGATGGTGAAGGCGCTTCTATTGAAGAACTCTCTTATTATTTTGAAGACAGTCAACTAGCAGTAGCAAGAGACTCACGCCAATCTGACAAAGGTTTCTATTTTGCCGCACATGGAAGCAATAATGGAGTACCTCACAATCATAATGACGTAGGTAGTTGTATGTTGTATTTTAATGGAAAGCCTGTTTTAATAGATGTTGGAGTGGGAGTTTATACCAAGAAAACATTTAGCAGCGAACGTTATTCAATATGGACTATGCAGTCAGGATATCACAATCTTCCTACAATAAATGGTTTAGACCAACATGATGGAAAACAATATCGTGCAAAAGATGTAAGATTTTCAGACAAAGGTAGGAATGTTTTTTTCAGTGCCGATATAGCTTCTGCATATCCTAAAGAAGCCGGAGTTTCCAGTTGGATCCGTTCTTATACTCTTAAACGCAATCGTGAATTTATAGTTTCTGACCAGTGGAAATTAGAAAAACTGAATGATAACTCACAGCAGATATTGAATTTCATGACTGTATGTACTCCGGAAGTGAAGAATGGATGTTTGTTATTAAAACATTCAGATTTCACACTAAAAATGAAATTTGATAACGATGTATTCAAGCCTACTGTAGAAACTATTCCTCTCAATGACAAGAATTTGACATCAAACTGGAAAATGACACATATTTATCGTATCAGATTAAATATAATAAAGCCTTCTATTACAGGAAAGACACAAGTTACAGTGAGTAAAGCCGATTGATACGCTAATGACTATATATAATAATAGCTGTTTAAACAGTGTTCAAATACTGTTTAAACAGCTATTTATTTATTTGATTATTATTATCTTACGATATTTACTTCAGCCACTCCCACACGGTCATCGTTAAGCAATATTCTCAGGTCGCTGGCTGTTGTTCCCTTAAATGTATAAGTTATCGGTTTACCATATTCGGTTACTGTTCCGTTATAAACTGTTAGGAACTGTCCTCCACCACCTGAAAGCTGTATTTCGAATGTTGAAGGAAGATTATTCTCACGCACGAAAGTTATCGACACTTCATCCACCTTAGGATTTCCTTTCAGTGCAAATGTCAGATAATCACCCTTGTTTCCTTGCCAGTAAGTGGTGTTGTCACCATCCAAAACTTTCATCACATCTTCCGGATTTGTGCTTGCCGATACCGGTTTTTCTGATTTCTCGGCTTCCAAACGTGCGTTACGTGTATGATAATCCTCTACATTAAGCACTACAGACTGTCTGATATCCTCGGATGATGCTCCTGCCATTACTACAAACTCTCCTGGTTCTACCACCCACTTCATATCTGCATCAAGAAGTTCAAGATGCTTTCTGTCGATAGTAAATTTCACTTCTTTTGTTTCTCCCGGCTGCAAATGAACACGTTCGAAACCGGCAAGATTCTTTTCGTACGTTGTGACACTGCTCACTACATCTCGTGTATATAACTGTACTACCTCATCTCCTGCCATGTTTCCGGTGTTTTTTACTTTCAGAGTTACTGTTGCAGTCTCTTTTGGAGTGATAACCTTAGGGCTTATCTGTATATCAGAATATTCGAAAGTAGTATAACTTAAACCATAACCGAATGGATAAAGCGGACCATTGATGCGTGACATATTTCCTTTGAGACCTGGATTTTTTCCTCCATCAACCTGCGAAGCAGGCTTTGCAGGGAAATTAAACGGTATCTGTCCTACAGTTTTAGGGAATGTTACAGTGAGCTTTCCACCCGGATTATAATCGCCAAACAATATATCAGCAACTGCTGTTCCACCTTTTGAACCAGGATACCATGCTTCAAGGATTGCAGGAACAAACCTGTCAGCCCAGTTCACAGATAGCGGACGACCGTTTATTAAAACAAGAACAACTGGTTTTCCGGTAGCTTGAACAGCCTGAAGTAACTGCAACTGACGTCCCGGAAGTTCAAGACTTGTACGCGACTTGTTCTCTCCGCATGTACGCTGTCCTCCTCCCAAAACAACTACAGCAACATCAGATTTCAATGCGTTTTCAACAGCTATGTCAATTTCCTTTTTCTCGTCTGCAGTAAGCGGATAGTCTATGATTTCACTCTCAGGCCAGTTTGCGTCAACAAGGTCGCAACCTTTAGTGTAAAGCACTTCGGCCTTTCCTGAAACTTTATCCTTTATACCCTCAAGTACTGTAGTAACATCCACTGCAAGAGGACCATAGTGTGTCAATGCATAACCTTCTTCGTTTGCATTAGGACCACAAACAGATATAGTCTTCACTTTATTTATATCCAAAGGAAGAGTATTATTATCGTTCTTCAGAAGTACAATACTTTCGCGGGATGCCTGAAGAGCCAGAGCTTCATGTTCAGGGTTTTCAACAACCTTGTCAGCTTCTGCCAATTGCATCTGGTAAGGCGAATCGAACAATCCAACTAGGAATTTTACTCTTAATATATCACGTACTCTGTTATTGATAGTCTCTTCGCTAATACCTCCTTCTTTTACAAGTTCTCTTAATGGTTTTACATACGATTCAGGAGAACGGAAAGTACATCTGACATTTAGTCCAGCCTCAACACTCTGACGCACGGCCTCTTTCATATCTTTTGCAGTCCCGTGTTTGGTATACAGATATTCCACAGCATCACTGTCCGAAACTACATATCCACGGAATCCCATTTCTCCACGCAAACGCTCTGTGAGCCAATAATAACTGCCTTGAACCGGAATACCGTCGTAATCATTATATGAGCTCATAACACCAAGCAAACCGGTTTCCTGAATCACTCTCTTGAAAGGATATACATGTATCATCTCTACTTCACGTGGCGGCATCTGAGGGTCAACTCGCGCCATACCTTCACGTGCTCCCTTGTTATTGCTGTAAGCTACAAAGTGCTTTGCTGTTGCTGCCACCTGATAGTCTTTTTGCATTCCTTTCACCATCTCTATACCTAGTTCGGCAACAAGATACGGTGACTCACCATAAACCTCTTCGTATCGTCCCCAACGCTGGTCACGACCTACATCAAGAATAGGTGCATAAACATTGGTATATCCCAACATGCGTGCCTCATATCCGGTTATTTCTCCTATACGGCGCACAAGATTTCTGTTCCATGTGTGTCCGATACCGAGTTGGGTAGGGAAGTTAGTAGCACGATAACTCTCCACTCCGCGGATACCTTCGTTAGTGAAATCAACAGGAATACCAAGTCTGGTTTCTTCTACAAAGAACCGTTGTACCTCGTTCAAAGCCCATGCGTGACGTGATGCCGGCCATACGTTAGGATTGTCCGATGGAGGAAGTCCCCACTGCTGGAAACCGTTAAGATGCTCGTCTATTGCACCTATACCGTCTTTCCACAACGAAGTTTTCCATTCCGGAGTAGGAAGGTCATCTTTTAGTACACGTTTGTAACCATAAAGAGTTACCATCTGACATGTTTTCTCTTCCATGGTCATCTGGCTCAGAAGGTCTTCAATACGACTGTCAAGTGGCGCAGAAGGATCTTCATAAACATCCTTTACACCATTCTTGTTGAAATCTATCCATCCTTTATGGTATATTTCCTTTTTTACAGGCTTATAGACAGAAGGAATTTTCTGAGCGGAAACCAATGTTCCACCAAAAGCTAAAAGTGATAATGTGATTAATAATTTCATATAAATGGTTTTGAATAAGGTTTGTACTTTGCACAAAGATAATTAATAATAGATTATACACCAATTATATAAACCATATTCACAAAAAAAGTGCTTCGTAAATCAATACGAAGCACTAGCCTTTATTCCTGCATCTTCCAGCAGATGTAATATTCTGTCCAATTCCTCATGAGTGGCTTTCTGAAGATGAGTGTCCGGTGTCTCACGGTCGATGGTATAAATCATAACCTGACGCGGAGCAATCTGTTTTACCGTTTCAAGCCACGGAAGCACATAATCATCATGTGTATTGTCAACATCCACACCTTCGTCTGTAGCTCCTTTCAGGAACATGGTCTGGATTATCAACTGACCGTTAAATGCTTTCATACAGTCTATTATGCGGTTCAGATCATAGTTTCCAACAGGTTTATCAACAGTGTTTATATAGTCGATATTAACCGTATCAAGCTTCAGGATATTATTGTCAACTTTCATCAGGGCATTGAAGACTTCCGGTTTATGAATGAATGTTGAATTGCTCAATACGCTTACTTTAGCCTGTGGAAAATACTTGTCTCTAAGCTCAATCGTATCGTCTATGATTTCTGCAAAATGAGGATGAGCTGTAGGTTCACCGTTTCCGGCAAATGTCAACACATCAGGAAATGGTCCGTTTGCTTTCATGTCGATAAGCCTTGCTTCAAGAGCTGTCTTTACTTCTTCACGTGTTGGAAGTTTCTTTTTCGGACGATGGTCTTTATTATAACCGCACTCGCAATAAATACAGTCGAAAGAACAGAACTTACCGTCTGCAGGCAGAAGATTAATTCCCAATGACACTCCAAGACGACGGCTGTGTATAGGTCCGAAAATAGGAGAAGGATATATTATTGTTGACATATTCTATTTTAGTTTTTAAGTTTATTAGTTTATAGTTTTTAAGTTATCGGCAAAAATAAGGAAAATATCAGTACGTTATCAACATGCAGCTACCATTTTATTCTCAACTGAAACTGTATATCTGCCTTGTTATTACCCTGAATTTCTTCTGTACCTGAACTGATGGTATTTCTGTCGGTATAGTGTGTCCATCCGAATTTAGCCTGAAGCATTAGGAATTTCCCGTAATTATACTGCAATTTCAATGCTGTCCTTGTTCCTTTTCCATAAAACGAAGACATGGAAAAGGCATAAAGCAATCCCGGTTCATAAAGATATACACGTGAGTTATAATCATCTGTTGAAAACCATGCACCGCTTACGGATGCTTTCACAGGAAACGATCCATAGCTTAAATTGGCCGAAGCAGAAAGCAGGAAACCGTTTGCAGTTTCCTGACCTAAATATCCTGTATTGGTATAATCGGCCAGAACTTTAACAGAGTTATTGTCATTCAGTGAATAATTCACCTGATATCTTACTCTATGACGGATATATGGCAAAACATACTTCCCATCATCGTCTGCAGAATAGTTCTGAGCCTTGTTTTTTACACTGTACTTTATCAACATAGACAGTGAATTGCTATGTGAATAACTCAACTGGCAAACTCCCTCTATTCCCGATGTACCTGCCATATCCACACGATATCTTTTCCATGGAAAATAGAAGTAATCAACATAGCATAATAACTTTATATTCCGTATAGCACTGGTTTCCAGACATAAATAAACACCAGTTTCATTCTGAGTCCTTGAGTTTTCACCAAAAGAATTTGCATAGAGACTCTGATATTTTTTGTCATAATACCTGTTGATAAGTGTTATATCTGTATCAACAGTCGGTGAATAACACAAAGAATTGATTGTTGCGATTGCTCCACATTTGTCAACAGCAGTCTCTCCGGAAATCATAAGTTTGTTCAAGAAAAATTTATAGAATGCCCCGGCATTGAAAAAATCCTTTCCACGCGGATAGTAATGATTATAAGGCTGATAGTCAGGATTCAACACTTTATTAAAACAGTTATAAACAGCTGTTAATCCATATTCAACATTCTTTCCATTATACGTTAAGTTACTGCCTATCACATGATTATATATAGTATTTCTCTTTTCCATATCCTTATACAGTCTATGATATCCATCAGTTTTCAACGACCTTATGAACTGGTTTTCAACACGTGCATCCATATTTCTGAACGAATAGAAAAGCGTCGCATCCCATCTTTTCGAAAGTTTATAAGTAGCAGCTATTCCCTGAAGATAATTATATTCTCCAGTAGAAGTGTATTTTGAAATTCCCTGTCCGGTACGCCGCAGCGATGAAGATGAAGTATATTTCCCCATACTGAAACCCATGTTCATAACAAGTCCGTATCCAAATGATACCTTATAATTACCTAAAGCCACAGACTTGAACCGACCAATATTCTGCAAATAAAGATAAGCTGAATAAAAGTCATATCCCTTCCTGTTATAAAGTCTGAAGAAAGGTTCGCCAGAATCTTTCTCTGCAGTAATTCCGAAATAAATCTGTTTGTTATACTCAAATCTGTAACGCATGTTATTATATAACGAACTGCCATAATACTTCTTGTTAGGACTGTCAATAAGCACATTCTCAGGATAGTCAGCATATCCTGCTTTCTGATTTAACGGGATATCAACACGTGTTGTTAATTCCTGCCGGTTATATTTCATCATACGTTTGAAACTGAACTTCTCTTCTTCATCCTTAGCCGGACCTATGTAGATGAAATGCTCAAGAAACTTCCTTGTCTGCCAGTCCATTCCTTCCACTCCCAACAATTCATTTTTACTTACCACAGGACCGTACTTATAAACATAATAAAGTATGTTTTCAATCATCTTGTCTGAGAGAAAAGGTAACTGTTCAAGCTGCTCTTTCGTCAAAGTGTTAAAATTGAACGGATTTTCGGCTATTTCGGACAATTCTTCGTATTGTTCCATCCATGATGACAGATTTTCATCATCTACCGACATTTCGCTCCATTCTACAATATCAGACTGAGAATATAAACAAGTTATAAAAACATAACTTATTGAAATATAAAGAAGTAACCTACTTATCCACATTATGTTGATAAAATTATGAACAACAAAAAATAATACTTTTATCAACCATATAATTGTTTTTATTCCTATTTTTGCGTCAATGAGTAAATACATATACATATTGACAATAATGTGCTTTTTAACAATTCCTAAATTGAAAGCACAGGATTCTCCAGATAACAGAGGATATATGGTCAAAGTATGTGTCTATGATGGAGACACTATACCATATATAACTCTCAGGAATGTATATGTGTACCCTAAAATGAAATTTAAAAATAAAAAACAGGAAAGATATTATTATCGCCTGGTTAGGGACGTAAAGAAGACACTGCCTATAGCAAAGGAAATAAGAAACATTGTAATAGAAACATACGAATATCTGGAAACTCTCCCCGACGAAAAAGCCAAAGACAAACATATCAAGGCTGTAGAAAAAGGATTGAAGGAGCAATACACCCCAAGAATGAAGAAATTGACATTTTCACAGGGTAAATTGTTGATAAAGTTGGTAAACCGTGAATGTAACCAATCATCATACCAACTGGTTAAGGCTTTCATGGGACCTTTCAAAGCCGGATTCTATCAGACATTCGCTGCACTGTTCGGTGCCAGTCTCAAAAAAGAATACAGACCTGAAGATGAAGACGAGATGGTGGAACGTATAATTACCCTTGTTGAAAACGGACAGCTATAAAACATTTATCCACAATATAAACACATGATTTACAAATGTTTATATTGTGGATAATTACGTTATTAATAATATTATCAACAGTTATTTATTTCTGAATTCCATAAGCTTGTTGGCAAACTCCCATAACACAATTCCGGCAGTTACGGATACATTCAGTGAATGTTTTGTGCCATACTGAGGTATCTCTATACATCCGTCGCACATGTCAACAACCTCCTGTTTTACTCCCTTCACCTCATTTCCCATTACTATTGCATATTTCTTGTCCCTATCCAGAACCATATCACCAAGCATCGTACTACCTTCGCACTGTTCTATCGACAATACTGTATATCCAGCCTCATGCAACTCATTTACAGCATCTTGTGTGTTCTGACAATATTTCCAGTCAACGGTATTTTCTGCCCCCAAAGCCGTCTTGTGCATCTCTGCATTAGGAGGAGTGGCCGTAATTCCGCAAAGATATATTCTGTTGACAAGGAAAGCATCCGAAGTACGGAATACAGCACCAATGTTGTGCAGACTTCTCACTTCATCAAGTACCACAACCAAAGGAAGCTTGTCTGCCTCCTTGAATTCTTCCACCGTCAGACGGTTCATTTCCGTTATTTTCAGCTTTCTTATTTCAGACATACCTATTTATTTACAATTACTGTCCGCAAAGATAAAAACAATATTAATAACCCTGTTGAAATCTGTTGAAAAGGTGTAGAAAACATGAGAATAGATTTTTAAAACTATTTCTTGCATTTATGAATCAAACATTTATAAGAATCAGGAAACCAACAATCCAAAAAACTTACCGGAAAGTTTCCGAAACAATTTGAACACAATTTTAATAAGAAATGAATAGTTGATAAACAGAAAGTTTTTAACTTTGCACAATATCAACAAAATGTTAATATACCAACTAAGTACTGAATTATCAGCACTTAACACTGTTGAATCGTTATTGATACAGTAAGCACTTATATTAATAACTTAAAAAGCAAGAAATACAGTATTATTTTTGCTAACACAATCAACAGCCTATTAATAGCATCATAGGATTTCTTTTAAAAAGAAGAAAAAATAAAATATTTATAGTTATGAAAGAAGAATGGTTGAAAAAGGGTTATGTGGATGAACCCGTAGATAAGACACTGGACTTGAAAGCCGAGATAGACAAGCTCCGCAAGGAAAAGAATGCCGTGATACTGGGGCACTTCTACCAGGCGGACGAAATACAGGAAATTGCCGATTTCATTGGCGACAGCCTTGCGCTTGCACAGTGGGCAGCAAAGACCGATGCCGAGATAATAGTGATGTGCGGTGTTCACTTCATGGGAGAGACTGCAAAGATACTGTGTCCCGACAAGAAAGTTCTCATACCGGATTTCAACGCAGGATGTTCGTTGGCCGACAGCTGTCCTGCCGACAAGTTTGCCGAGTTCGTTAAGCAGCACCCTGACCACACCGTAATTTCATACGTCAATACAAGTGCGGCAGTCAAGGCTGTGACAGACGTTGTGGTTACATCTACCAATGCCAAACAGATAGTGGAAAGCTTCCCTGCCGACCAGCCAATGATCTTCGGTCCGGACAAGAACCTTGGAAACTACATAAATTCCGTTACAGGCCGAAATATGCTTCTTTGGGACGGAGCATGCCATGTACACGAAAAATTCTCTGTAGAGAAGATTATAGAGCTTAAAAAGCAGTATCCTGATGCCGATGTATTGGTACATCCTGAGTGTAAGGGAGCGGTAGCCAAGCTGGCAGACAAGATAGGTTCTACTGCAGGATTGCTGAAACATGCAATTAACAGTGACAAGAAAGATTTTATAGTAGCTACTGAAAGCGGAATACTGTTCGAGATGCGACGCAAATGTCCTGAGAAGAACTTCATTCCTGCACCTCCTGAAGACAGTACATGTGCATGCAATGAATGTAACTTCATGCGCCTGAACACTCTGGAGAAACTCTATAACACACTGAAATACGAATGGCCTGAGGTTGTGGTGGACGAAGCGATAGCTAAAGAAGCAATAAAACCTATTAAGCGTATGCTTGACATATCTGCTAAACTTGGATTGTAAAATTTGTATTTTAACAATTAACATAAATGCTTCATGTTGTTAACAAACGTGGAGCATTTTCTTTATTTATTAAACTATGTTATAAAGCATAGATTTTTGGCTGAAATACTTGCAGATTACCAGAAAGTCCGTACCTTTGTACTGTGTTTTTCATAGTATTAGATTTTAAGGTTAACAAAGGTTGGAGTACAGCGGTACTCCTTTTTTTATGTCTATACGTTTCGTCATATATTAAGTCGTATATTAATCGGATTTTCCTTGTTGATACGTTTAAAAAAAATGACAGTCCGTTTTGATCAAAACGGACGCCCGTTTTAAATAGAATGGACGCCCATTTTAAGTAAAACGAACGCCCGTTTTAAAATCAACTATTCTGCATATGATTTATTACAATTCGAAATAAATATTCTATATATATTTGTATATTTGTCGATGTATATATTGATAGTCACAAATTAAAAACAAATAACCTTTTAGTCATATAATTATGAAATCATTAAAACTTAAAACTTTGGCTTTTATAGCCCTTAACAGCATCGCTGTGTCAATGCCGGTTTTTTCACAATCATCTTATGTACCTTCCGAGAGTAATTTACAGGCACGCAAAGAATTCAGCGACAGTAAATTTGGAGTGTTCATCCATTGGGGAATTTACAGTATGTTTGGTCAGGGTGAATGGTATATGACTAATGCAGGTATCGACTGTCATGAATATGCCAAGGCAGCCTCAGGTTTCTATCCTATACGTTTCGATGCAAAGGAATGGGTTTCCGCTATAAAGGAGGCCGGTGCCAAGTATATTTGTTTTACAACCAGACATCATGACGGATTTTCCATGTTTGATACAAAATATTCGGATTATAATATTGTAGATGCCACTCCATTCAAGCGCGATGTAGTGAAAGAACTGGCGGAGGAATGTAAGAAACAGGGCATAAAACTGCATCTTTATTATTCACATCTCGACTGGACGCGCGAGGATTATTATCCATACGGACGAACAGGTAGAAACACCGGTCGTACAAAACATGGAAACTGGAATGATTATTTTGATTTTATGAATAACCAGTTGACAGAGCTTCTGACCAATTACGGGCCTATAGGCGCAATCTGGTTTGATGGAATGTGGGATCAGCCGGATGATTTCGACTGGCGCCTTGACGAACAGTATTCATTGATTCATAAGCTTCAGCCTGCATGTATGATTGGAAACAATCATCATAAGAAACCGATAGAGGGTGAGGATTTTCAGATGTTTGAACGCGATCTGCCGGGAGAAAACAATGCCGGACTTTCTTCTGAATCTGAGATAGGACAGCTTCCTCTTGAAACTTGCCAGACTATGAACGGAATGTGGGGATATAAGATTCAGGATCAGAATTATAAATCGGTTTCCGAACTTATAAGACTTCTTGTCAGAGCATCCGGTAAAGGAGCAAATCTGTTGATGAATGTAGGTCCTCAGCCTAACGGTGAAATTCCTGCTGTAGCTTTGGAACGTCTGAAAGGTATGGGTGAATGGCTTTCCAAGTATGGTGAAACTGTTTATGGCACAACAAGAGGTGATGTAATGACAGCTGATTGGGGAACGACAACCAGAAAAGGAAATACACTGTATGTACATATACTTACAGACAATATGCCACAGTTTGTTACCTTGCCTTTGAAAGATAAAGTAGTGAGTGCAGTAAATCTGAATACTGGTACCAAGGTTTCTTATGAAAAAATAAAAGGAGGAATAGTTCTGCATACAGACAATCTGGAGCCGGAAATTGATTGTATAGTTGAATTGAAGTTAAAATAATTATTACATCTATGAACAAACTCATAAATCTATTATTAGGAGGCTTGCTGTTGGCTTTTCCTGCAGGAGCACAAAACAAAAATATCTATCACAAAGGTTGGATAGATTTCAACAAGAATGGTGTGAAGGATATTTATGAAGATTCTTCACAGCCTGTTGAAAAGAGGGTTGAAAACCTGTTGCTGCAGATGAACATCAATGAGAAGACTTGTCAGTTGGCAACACTCTATGGATACGGGCGTGTATTGAAGGATTCTCTTCCTACAGAAAATTGGAAAAATGAAATTTGGAAGGATGGAATAGCCAATATCGACGAGATGCTTAATGGCGTAGGGGGAAAGTCGAAGTTGGTAGAGCAGATGCTCTATCCGTTCAGTAATCATGCTGAGGCTATCAACAAAATCCAGAAATGGTTTGTAGAGGAGACAAGGCTTGGTATTCCGGTTGATTTCAGTAATGAAGGTATTCACGGACTTAATCATACCAAGGCGACTCCCTTGCCTGCTCCAATAGCAATAGGAAGTACATGGAATAAGGAACTTGTGTATAGAGCAGGAGAGATAGTGGGACAGGAAGCTAGAGCTTTGGGATATACTAATGTATATGCTCCTATCCTTGATGTGGTTCGTGATCCCAGATGGGGACGTACTCTGGAGTGTTATGGTGAGGATCCTTATCTGATAGCATCTATGGGAACACAGATGGTGGATGGAATACAGTCGCAGGGTGTTGCATCCACACTGAAACATTTTGCTGTATATAGTGTTCCGAAAGGTGGCAGGGACGGTAATTGCAGAACAGACCCGCATGTCGCTCCAAGGGAAATGCATCAGATTTATTTGTATCCTTTCAAGAAAGTGATTCGCGAAGCACATCCGATGGGAGTAATGAGCAGTTATAATGATTGGGACGGTGTGCCTGTTACAGCCAGCTATTATTTCCTTACCGAACTTCTGAGGGAAGAGTATGGTTTCGATGGATATGTGGTAAGTGACAGTGAGGCTGTGGAGTTTGTTCATACAAAGCATCGTGTGGCGGAAACATATGATGAGGCTGTACGCCAGGTTCTGGAAGCCGGATTGAATGTCAGAACTCATTTCACTCCGCCTTCTGATTTCATTATGCCTATCCGCCGTCTTATCGAGGAAAAGAAAATATCTATGGCTACGATAGACAAGCGGGTGAGTGAAGTGTTGAGTGTGAAATTCCGTCTAGGACTTTTCGACCATCCTTATGTGGAGAAAATAAAAGAATCCGATAAAGTTGGAGGTGTGGATCGTAATATGGATTTTGTTAAGCAGATGCAGCAGCAGTCTCTGGTACTGCTGAAAAACGATGGAAATCTTTTGCCTCTTGACAAAAACAGGATAAAGAAGATACTTGTAACCGGTCCGCTGGCTGATGAAAGTAATTTCATGGAAAGCCGTTATGGTCCGAACAGACTGGAGAAAGTAACGGTACTGAAAGGTTTGCGCAACTATCTTCAAGGCAGTGTGGAGGTAGATTATGCCAAAGGTTGTGATATAATCAATGAAGGATGGCCTTCAACGGAGATATTGCCTGAGTCTCTTTCGGATTCAGAAAAGGACGGTATTCAGAATGCTGTTGAAAAGGCTGAGGATTGTGATGTCATTATAGCTGTGTTGGGAGAAGATGAATACAGGACTGGTGAAAGCCGTTCGCGTACTTCGCTTGATTTTCCCGGACGCCAGCAGGAATTGCTTGAAGCCTTGTATGCTACAGGGAAGCCTGTTGTATTGGTATTGATAAACGGACAGCCACTGACTATCAACTGGGCAGATAAGTATATACCTTCAATTCTAGAAACATGGTTTCCAAGTTGTCAGGGAGGAACGGTAATAGCCGAAACACTGTTTGGCGATTATAATCCTGGTGGAAAACTTACTGTTACTTTCCCAAAATCTGTCGGTCAGATAGAGTTGAACTTCCCTTTCAAGCCAGGTTCACATGGAAGTCAGCCGGGATTCGGTCCTAATGGTTCCGGTTCTACACGTGTGTTGGGTGACCTTTATCCTTTTGGTCATGGACTGAGTTATACAAGTTTTGAATATTCCGATATGAATGTTTCTCCTCTTGAGCAGGGAACTCAGGGAAATTATACAATAACTTTCAACATCACCAATACTGGAAAGCGTCAGGGAGATGAGGTTGTCCAGCTTTATGTACGCGATAAGTATAGCAGTGTCATAGCATACGATTCTGTATTGCGCGGTTTCGAGCGTGTCTCCTTAAATCCGGGCGAAACAAAACAGGTGACATTTGAACTTACTCCTGAGGATTTACAGCTGTTGGACCGTAATATGCAATGGACAGTAGAACCAGGTGAATTTGAATTCATGATAGGTGCCTCAAGCAAGGATATAAAGTTGAGAAAGACGGTAAAGGCATTGTAATGGTAATTTAATTATTTTCTGAAAGATGATATACTTTATATGTAGTCTGGAAAGTAATCAGTATTTTTGCCGTTAATTATGAGAAAAACAGTTATTTCCATCCTGATGATGTGTGGCGTTTTTCAGATTGGAACGCCGTTCATTTATGCCCAGACCGCTGTTGATAGAGGTCTGAACAGTATTAATCGTGTTTCTGCCGAAGCTATTGTCGGTTTTCTGGCAGACGATGAACTACAAGGTAGAGAAGCCGGAACAATATATTCGCGTATTGCGGCACGTTATCTGGCTGCCAGTCTGAAAGAGGCAGGTATTAACCCTCTCTATGGTGACAGTTATTTCCAGCATTTTGAGGCCTGTGCCAAAGAAAGGCAACAGAAAGGAGCTCGCTGGCAGGTTCATCCTGATTCTATCTCTAGTTTGAAGAATGGTACATACCGTGTATTACGCATGGCTAATGTATTGGGTATTATCCCCGGAGAGAAAACTGACGAATATGTTATTGTTGGTGCACATTTCGATCATTTGGGTGTTGATGAGACTCTATCCAATGATCCTATTTATAATGGAGCTGACGATAATGCATCTGGAGTTTCGGCTGTATTGCAGATTGCGCGTGCCTTTAAGGCAAGCGGTAATAAGCCAATGCGAAATGTTGTAATTGCTTTTTGGGATGGTGAAGAGAAAGGACTGCTGGGTTCACGCTATTTCGTACAGAGCTGTGATTTTATCGGCAAAGTAAAGGGGTATTTGAATTTTGATATGATAGGGCGTAACAGCAAACCTGATAGTCCGAATCATGTAGTTTACTTCTATACTGCTTCACATCCGGCTTTCGGAAAGTGGCTTAAAGATGATATCATCCGCTATGGACTTCATCTGGAGCCTGATTATCGTTCATGGAATCGTCCTGTAGGAGGTAGTGATAATGCATCTTTTGCTGTACTTGATATACCTATCATATGGTATCATACAGACGGACATCCTGATTATCATCAGCCATCGGATCATGCAGACAGGCTGAATTGGGAAAAGGTGGTGGATATAACCAAGGCTTCTTTTCTTAATATGTGGAATTTGGCGAATGAATCGGATTATTGATTGTTTACTGTCAGGAATTTAAGGTTCTTATATAATTGAATAGGCTGTCCCAAATATTTGAGGCAGCCTATTTTACTAATGAGAAACTTAGTCCAGTATTTAGTCTTTGTATTATTCTGCTGTAATTTCAATTACATGACTCTGGGCATATTTAAATGTAAATACTTCCAGACCAACTTTCATGAGGTAATCGCCTGAATAAACTTTTCCGTTTGACTTGAATGTTGATTCTGTACCAGGCATAAGGTTTATTTCTTCTACTTTATATTTCTTGTTTGCGTCAAGTCCCTGAAGTTTTACGTTCATCAGTTTTTCGTGGAATCTAGGATTTACGTCGTAAGCGAACAATACTGCTTTGTTCTGGTCTTTACTTACATAGTTCACTGCCATGTGGTTTGACTTGTATGGTGAAACCAGACGGTACTGGTCACCGTCCATGATTGCAGGATTCAGTCTCTTCCAGTTGCTAACGGCAGTCTGGCAGTATTCCAGTTCTTCTGCACTCATTTCTTTAAGACCTATATCGAAACCGAGCTTGCACATAGAAGCTACATCGGTACGGAATTTCACTGAAGTGTTCTTGTTCCAGCTTGTAACGTGTGCACACATAGCTTTTGCAGGGAAGAACTGTGAGAATCCCCACTGAATGTAGATACGTTCTATCGGGTCTGTATTGTCGCTGCACCAGAATTCTGTGAAGTATTTCAGTGCTTCGTAGTCGCAACGCGCACCACCGCCTGAACAAAGCATCATCGGTACATCTGGATAGTTTTCCTTTACACGTTTCATTACATTATATACACCGCGTATATGGTCAATGTACATATTACCCTGTTTGTTCTTCAGATATGGAGAGTAGATGTTTGTGATAGGACTGTTGCAATCCCATTTGAAGAATGCTATCTCAGGGTTTTCTTTCATCAGATTTTCAACTACGCTGTAAACGTAATCCTGTACTTTGGGGTTGCTCAGGTCAAGGACAAGCTGGTTACGGTAGTAGTAAGTTTCTCTGTTTTCATCGTGTATAGCCCAGTCCGGATGTTTTTCGAACAGTTCGCTCTTAGAGTTCACCATTTCAGGTTCAATCCATATACCGAATTTCACTCCGGCTTCTTTTGCTGAGTTAACCAGTGCAGGAATACCTCCAGGCAGTTTGCTGTGTGTCACTTCCCAGTCGCCAAGTCCGGCTTTGTCATCTTTACGTGGATATTTGTTTGCAAACCATCCGTCGTCAAGAAGGAACATATCTACACCAAGATGTTTTGCTTCTTTCATCAGTTCTGCCAATATTTCCTGGTCAAAATCGAATGCGGTGTTTTCCCAGTTGTTCAGAAGAGTAAGTCTTTCGCCTTTTCCGTCTTTCAGACTGTAGTTTCTGGCCCAGTTGTGGAAGTTACGGCTTCCTTCTGAAGTTCCGTTATAGCTAAGAGTGAATATGAATTCAGGTGTAGTGAATACTTCGTTTTTAGGAAGTTCGTAGTTTGATGCATAAGGATTGATAGCTGGAATTACACGCAAATTGCCAACGTTATCTACTTCGAAAGTGAAACGGAAGTTACCTGTCCATCCCAGTGTTCCCATCAGTACTTCTCCTTGGTTTTCAGCCACAGGCTGGTCAAGTCCTACTTCGAAGAAAGGATGTGTGTGCATGGCTGCACGGCTTCCAAGTTTTGTGTCGATTACTTTTTTTCCAAACTGAAGCTGTTGGCTACTCATCTGTGCTTCTTTTGCCCAGTCGCTGCTGAATTCTGTCAGATAGTATGATGCACGGTTGAAGTATAGCATTGTCGAAGCATAAGTGGAAAGAATGATAGGTTTCTTTTCCTGATGCTTGATTTCGCTCCATGTCTTGATTATGTTTTCTTCAGGATATGCCACATAGTGTAGTGTAACATCTACAGGATATTTGTCATCGCGAAGATTGATTGTAGTTTGTGTACCGCCTTCCACTTCTTTTGTAGATGAAGACACATAATATAAATATGTAGATGTCTTTCCATCGTTATGAGTGATTGCTAATGCAGGCTCATAGAATTCTTCGTTACCGGAACCGCTGTAAACTTCCCATCCACGCTGGCTTACACTGGCATCAGATCCAGGATGTACATCCCATCTTAAATTCTTTATGTCTTCTTCGTGAAGTAATTTTTCACCTAAATAGGTTTGATACAGACGGCCGTTGTCGGCTACCTGGAGTATCAGGTCTGTCTGATTTGTTGAAATACGGAATACTTTGTTTTCTGCATTTGTGTGTAAAGTCATACACGCAAGTGCACCGGCGATGATTAATTTTTTCATGGTTATTATTTTTAGTTATTGAGTTTTTTACCTTTTGGTGATAAAAAATAATGTTTTTCAATGAACGATATACAAATATAAGATTAATCACCCATCTATTTAGGTTATAGTAGATGTAAAGTAGATTGTTTTATTATACATTTTTATGTAATTACCATAAAATCAGTTGTTTAAATGTTATAGTTTTAGCGTGTTAAGTAGATTTTGATTTATCGGAAACTTTATTTATTTTTGTGTCATACTCCTCAATTAATGATTTATGAAGAAAATATTTTTATTTTTTCTGCTTATAATGAAAGTGTCATTTATCAGTGCGGTGAATGATATTGAAAAGTTATATGATGAACTTGATGCGGTTCTTTTACGTAGAGATGAAATTTGTTTGAGGAAGGAGGCTCGTATTGACAGTATCAAGAACATGAAAACTCATTATATGAGTAATGCAGAATTGTTTGAGTTGTATAGTAAAGTTTTTGATGAATATTATACATACAGGTCAGACTCTGCACTTTATTATTTGTCGTTGATGGATGAAATGGCATTAAAATCTGGAGCCGACTCATATGTTCATCGGTGTAAGATTAACCGTTCTCTGCTGCTTGCTACAACCGGATATTTTTCCCAGTCGCTGGACATACTTAACAGTATAGAGAGAAATAAAATAGACAAATCGTTGCTTTTGGATTATTTTTCTGCGTATGAGTGGGTTTATAGTGTATGGAGCGAATATTCAGCCAATGATGATTTTTCCATTGATTTTAAAGATAAAGAAGTTCTGTATATTGACTCTATGCTTATGGTGATGAATCCTTCATCTAAGGAATATATGTATTTCAGTGGTGAATTGGCTGCAAGAAAAGGAAAACAGCCGGAAGCACAGAAATTTTATGAAAAAGCGTTGCAAGGTTTGAAAATAGATACACGATTGTATGCATGCGTAACGTGCGGTCTGGCTTTTGCGCATAAAAGACAGGGAAATATGCAGGAGTATGAAAAATATCTTGTGATGTCTGCCATTTCGGATATAACTTGTCCGTTGAAGGAAAATCTGTCTATGCAGGAGCTTGCGATGTTGCTATATCAGAGTCAGAAGCCTGATTTGGAGAGGGCAAACAGATATATCAATTATTCTATGGAGGATGCAATGTTTTATAATAACAGATTGAGAATGCTTGAGATAGCAAAAAAATTTCCTCCTATAGTAAATACTTATCAGAATAAATGGATTGAAAAGAATAAGGTGCTTGTAAGGTCGGTTTATTTTATAAGTTTCCTGAGTATTATGTTGGTTTTTGCTATGCTCTATATTTTCAGACAATTTAAGTTGCTGGGCAGGCAGAGGGCTATTGTAACAGAGATGAATATGCAGCTTAAAAACTTGAATTCTGAACTTTTGAAAACTAATCGTACGCGTGAGGAATATGTCAGTCTTTTTATAGAACTGTGTGCTGCATATATAGATAAGCTTAACAACTATCAGGATTTGGTGAAGAGAAAAGTGAAAGCAAGGCAGATTGATGACTTGCTGAAAATGTCAAACAACAGCAAAATGACTGACAGTGATGCAAGGCAGTTCTTTGTGAATTTTGATACGGCTTTTCTTACACTCTATCCTAATTTTGTTAATGAGTTTAATTTGCTTTTGAGGGAAGATGAAAGTATTATTCCTGGAAAGGGGGAGATTATGAACACCGAATTGAGGATTTTTGCTCTTATCAGATTGGGAATAAAGGATAGTTCCAGAATAGCGACTTTGTTGTTCTACTCTCCTCAGACTATTTATAATTATAGGACTGCAGTCAAGAATAAGGCAAAAAACAGAGAGGAATTTGAGGAACAGGTGAGAAACTTATGTCCTATTGTGTAATTGTATTAATGTTATTCAAATTTATATTTTACGATTTTATTATTACTTTTTATTGGATATATATGTTTATTTGTTATTTTTGCGCTCAAAATAATAACAAATGGATTTATCTTCAATAGTAAGTTTCTTTAAGGATTTCAGTTCGTTGGTTTGGGGATGGCCAATGATAATTATGCTTTTGGGTACACATCTTTTCCTGACTATAAGGTTAAGATTTCCTCAGTTATATTTATTTAAAGCCTTGAAACTCTCGTTCTCTAAAGAGGGTAATGCTGATGGTGATGTTAGCCAGTTCGGAGCGTTGGCCACTTCTTTGGCTGCAACTATAGGAACGGGAAATATCATAGGCGTGGCAACGGCTGTGGCTTTAGGTGGACCGGGAGCTGTATTCTGGTGTTGGCTTACAGGAGTTCTTGGTATGTCAACAAAATATGCCGAAGGTCTTCTTGCCGTAAAGTATAGGGTGAAAAATTCTTCAGGTGAAATGATAGGAGGACCTATGTATGCACTTGAAAAAGGTCTTGGTATGAAGTGGCTGGGTATATTATTCTGTATTTTTACAGCACTGGCTGCTTTTGGAATAGGAAATACTGTGCAGGCTAATTCTATCTCTCTTTTACTTAATGAGTCGTATAATATATCTCCGCATTTTAGCGGTATATGTATGAGTGTCCTCACTGCTCTCGTAGTGATTTTCGGTGTGAAAGGTATAGCGAAAGTTTGCACTGCACTCGTTCCGTTTATGGCTGTTATGTATGTCTTGGGGTGTATATATATCCTGATTGTCAACCATGCTTATTTGGGACAGGCTTTTAACCTCATATTCGAGTCTGCATTTTCTGCAAGAGCTGCAGGAAGTGGTTTCGTTGGTACTACCGTAATGATGGCTGCCAGATATGGTATAGCGAGAGGACTTTTTTCAAATGAATCGGGTTTGGGGTCGGCGCCTATCGTAGCTGCAGCTGCACAAACCCGCAATCCCGTAAGACAGGCTCTTGTTTCTTCTACCGGAACTTTTTGGGATACAGTGGTGATTTGTGCTCTTACAGGACTTGTTTTGGTTAGTAGTATTCTGGCTTATCCGGATATAGACCATACAAGTGATGCGGCTTTGACAAAGATGGCTTTTGCCAAAATTCCATATATAGGAACTCCGGTTCTTTCATTTGGTATAGTGACATTTGCTTTCAGTACTATTTTGGGATGGACATATTATTCGCAGAAAGCAGTAGAATATCTTGGAGGGAAAAAGGTTATGCTTGCATACAGGATAGTATGGATTATTATGATTTATGTAGGTTCTGTAGTTAATTTGTCTCTTGTATGGAGCTTTGCTGATATAGTCAATGCTTTTATGGCTGTACCAAATCTTATATCATTGTTATTGCTGTCTGGAGTGATAGTGAAAGAGACTAGAAAATATTTGTGGAATAATCGTCTTGATGATTATGATGATTCTCTGTCATGAGTAGAAGTGGTATGTTTTATTAATATTATTATAATGTGTAATATTAAGTGTTATTTTCAAGTATTGTAACAGTATCGAAAAAAATATTCTTTATTTTTTCATTGATTAACAAAGAGTTATCTGTATTCTTGTAATTTTTTTGA
>NZ_JANRHK010000024.1:0-40924 GCF_024733815.1 Bacteroides sp. ET336 | reverse complement strand
CATATCTTTTAAAAAACATTTATCCAATAAAACAATATTTATTGTGATATTTTAAATAAGTCTTGTGTGCCTCTTCAATACGACAAAGAGATAAAGTTGAAGTCAATCCCAATAAATACTTGTCATTTTTGGAAAGCAATTTTGAGTAAATTGCTTTCCCCTCAGAGGTGAATGTTAAGTAACCCAAATCAAATAACTTATCATAATTTGGTAAAAGTAATAATCCGTTGAATACATCCAGCCGTTCATCATTTGTTGAATCTTTCCAAGGTTTTATGTGAGAAGCTACTAGCATATCTGTTAATGAACATTTGCTTATAGCACATCCATCCCAATACTTAATCAAATTGTTACGAAATACCCCTTGACCTCTTCTAGACAAGATAATAGATTCTTTTTCAGTAACAGACAGATGTTGATTCTCTTTAATTTTCTCAATCTCTGATAAAATACTGTTATCGTATCGCTTACGATAATCTGATTTTAGGAAATCTAAGAATTTACGTAAACCGGAACGAAAATCAGAGATAGATTTTCTAGTACAATATTTTTCCCTTTCAGTGCAGCGTATTTCCTCTTTTCGTAAAATATCTTCAACACTTTCTTCATTTAGAGTATTATCTATACGGTAAGTCGTTGAAAGAAACTTTAATCTAGAAATATAATCACTACTAGTTTTTGGAGTTAAACCTCCTTCCGTAACCATGTAATGATAAAAATCCGATTGGATGTTCAAAAAATGTTTTTCCTTCTTGTCCATCTAATTATTGTTTATTTTCTTCATTATCTACTTCTTCCATTGCACGCATCAGAGTATTTAATACCTGATCGTATTCTTCACTCAACCAATCTAAGCAAACACTTTCTCTTTCTTGGTAAAGCAAATCATAGGCATCTGCTAAAGCTTTACGAATCAATTTTGTATCCATATCTTATTTTATGCAAATTCTATTTATTAAGTTATTCCCTATAAAAATAATATTCTGCTATTCAGTAATAAAAATTTTAGGTTTTGTTATATCTATAACTTGTTTTTGTCCAGAAATACAGTTTCCCTCTTGTTCTTTCAGAAGGTGTATTTCCAATACATTGGTATCTTTATTAGAATTAAAACCTTTACGTTTTTCGGCTACACAGAAATAATACTACACTAAACAAAAATTATTATTACAAATTTAATAAAACTACGAAAAATAGAGTTTGTATTTAATTATTTTAAATATAAAAATTACAATTTGTGGAGTTCCTTTAGATTTAATCTTTTTTCTAGAGAAGTTGGGAATTTCCATATTAAATATAGACGTTTTTTATCTATTTTTCATACCTTTGCATTATCTGAATTAAAAACATTACGATTATGATTATCGACAAACTTGAAAACATTGGAATGTATGCCTCTGTTAATCCGCTGTTTGCTCAGGCTATTGAATTTTTGAAATCAACAGACCTTAATGCTCACGAACTTGGTAAGGTAGTGCTGAAAGAAGGCGAACTGTTCGTTAATTTTGCAGCTGCCAGACCAAAGACTAAGGATGATGCAAAAATCGAAACACACAATAATTTCATCGACATCCAGATTCCTCTCACAGGTACTGAACTTATGGGATATATGCCAAGAACAGACCTTGCTGAGGCTGAATACAATACTGAAAAGGATGTAACTTTCTATCCCTGTCATGCTACTGACTATCTGACTGTTAAACCAGGTATGTTCGCTATCTTCTTCCCTGAAGATGCTCATGCTCCTGGCGTGACTGAAGTGGAACTGAAGAAAGTTATTGTAAAGGTTAGAGTGAAATAAGATATCGGTTTCCATTTACGGACCATTTGATAACGGAAGAATAGGCAAGCATTAGGCTGTCTGCCTGTTCTTCCGTTTTTGTTTTTAATTGATTTCTCTGTTTCTTCATCGTATCTGCAATATTTCCGCCTGTCCTTATCAAATTGGTATATTTCATTGCTGTTATGGTACATTTTCAGTGTTTATTATGGATTAATTTTGCAGGAAAATATAAGTAATATGACTGTGTGTATTAAATCTCTGATTCAGAATATGAATATTGTTATAGGTTGTACTATAGGGTGTAACTACTGTTATGCCAGGTGTAACTGCAACAGGTTTCATATGACTGATGATTTCTCAAAACCGGAATATATGGGCAGGAAGTTATATCTTATGGATAATCCGAAATCACATGTATGGTTTCTCACCGGAATGAGCGATTTCTCTGATTGGAAAACAGAATGGAATAATGAAATATTCAATCGTATATCTATTAATCCTCAGCATTCTTACATATTATTGACCAAGCGACCTGAACTTATTGATTTCAGAACAGACGATGAAAATGTGTGGATGGGTGTGACTGTAACCAGGGCGTCAGAGAAAAAACGTCTTACAGATTTAAAGAAACATGTTAAGGCTAAACATTATCATGCCACATTTGAACCTCTTTTTGAGGATATAGGCGAAATTGATTTTAGAGGGTTTGACTGGGTCGTTATAGGAACAGAAACCGGAAAAAGAAAAGGGAAAGTTGATGCCAGGCCAGAGTGGGTATTACATATAGCTGAACAAGCAAAAAAATGTAATATTCCTGTTTTTATGAAAGAAGATCTTTTGCCTATTATGGGTGAAGATAACATGATTCAAGAATTACCGGAACAATTTATTAAAAAAGCATGGAAAAAGAAATCATCAGTGAAATAGAGGTGCAAAGCGTGATGACCAAATCGTCTTTGCCGGTTGGAGGATTCTCTGTCAATCCGTACGTGGGATGTCCTCACGCGTGTAAGTATTGTTATGCATCGTTCATGAAGCGTTTTACCGGCCATACGGAGCCGTGGGGAACCTTTCTTGATGTGAAGCACTGGAAACCTATAGCCAATCCGCATAAATACGATGGCCAGAGGATTGTTATCGGTTCCGTTACAGACGGATATAATCCATACGAAGAGGAGTTTTGCATGACTCGCAGACTTCTGCAAGAGCTGGAAGGTACAAATGCCGAGATAATGATATGTACCAAGTCCGATTTGGTTTTGCGTGACCTCGAGTTGCTGAAGAAGTTCCCGAAGGTTACAGTATCATGGTCTATAAATACCTTGGACGAACAGTTCCGCAAGGATATGGACCGTGCCGTAAGTATCGAGCGGAGAATTGCGGCTATGAGAAAAGTGTATGAAGCAGGAATACGTACCGTGTGTTTCGTGTCGCCTATATTCCCGGGTATTACCGATGTGAAAGCTATTATTGAGCGTGTCAGGGATTTTGCCGATTTGATATGGCTTGAAAACCTCAATCTTAGGGGACAATTCAAGGGTACCATCATGAGTTACATTAAAGACAATCATCCGGATGTCCATGCCTTATATGATGAAATCTACAATAAGAAACGGATGGACTACTGGGAGTCCCTCGAAAAAGAGATTTCAATGTTCGCAAAACAAAACGGTTTCCCATACATGGTTAACGACCTCCCATACGGACGTTCCGAGAAAGGGAAACCTGTCATAGTGAATTATTTTTACCATGAGAAAATAAGGTTGAATCAGTAACACTGATTATATTGACTTGATTGATGCCACAAATTCACTGATGGTCTGTCCTGTCATCTGCTTGAAGAAACGCATCAGATGGTTAGGTTCAGAGAAATGCAGGCGGTAGGCTATCTCTTTTACAGACATGCCTGAGAAAAGAATATCGTTCTTCACTTCCTGCAGCAACCGCTGTTTCAGCAGATGTACAGCCGACAGACCGAACTCACGCACTACGGCCTTATTCAGTGTCACCCTGCTGACGTTCATCATCTCCGCATAATCCGATACATGTGTCTTCTCTGAAATATGTTTTTCCAGCAGTTCTTTGTATTGGTATGCGTAATTGTTCTGTGGAGGTGCGAAAGGAAGGTTGAAATGCCTGGCATAGAATCTGTTCAGTAACAGCAGAAACTGATACAGACATGCCACAATCATGTGGTAGCTGTCGGCAACAGGATTATGCAGCTCTCTTTTCATCTGTTGCAGGATAGTCAGGTATGTAGCCATATCTTCCTTCGGCATATCGAAAAAAGTAGGGTAGTCATGCTGATAGCAATACAGAAGTCTGTACATGAAATATTTGTCGGACAGGAAGTTGTTTATGAACTCCTCCTGAAAGATTAGAAAAGTATAGTCAAGCTTCTCCAGACAGACATGCCATTCCTGAATCTGGAAAGGGGATACTACAAGTACCATATTAGGGTGCAACTCTATCTTTCTGCCCGACAAAAGCATATAGCCTTCTGCTTTACGAAAGAAATAAAACTCAAAGAAATCAGTTTTATACCGTTTTTCAAGATTGAACCATCCCGGCTTTTCTGAACTTTCGGCCGTATTAAGAAGGAAATCTACCCCACATGAGCTTTTGGAGTATTTCAGCAGAGAAATGTGCTCAGCCGTTTCTGCCGGATAAATGCCATACGATTCTTTATACTTCATAATACTTGGTTTAATCTTTTATTAGTAAAGAAATTTATATGATGTTCTTGTGCTTCCTGCCGCATTCAGGACATTCGCCCTTGATTACAAACGATACGGAGCGCATTGTAAATCCAGGTTTCAGCTCGAATTCGGGTAAAGGAATATCATCCATGCAGAATGATTTTCTGCATGACTCGCAGTAGAAATGTATATGAGCGTCGGACAGATTGCAAACCGTTTTGCTTGTACACAGCTCATAGTTTAGTATTCCGCGTCCGTCCTCGAACGAATGTACTATGTCGTGTTCCAGAAACAGTGTCAGTACACGGAATATGCTCGATTTATCCATAGTGGCAAGTATGTCCTCCAGGTCGGTAAGGCTCACGGGGCAGGCCTGCTCTTTCAGGGCTTTCAGAACAAGTATTCTGTTTGCTGTTGGTTTTACTCCCTTAAGCTCCAGGCTTTCAGCTAAATCATTAGGTTCCATCGTCTTTTCTGATTGTTTGTTTGCATCGCGGCAAAGATATAAAAAAATAAGTACATTTGTACGCCTGTCCGTTTTTATGCAACCCGGTTGCATATACTCCCGCAAAGTGTTTATGCAACCAGGTTGTATAAAATCCATTTTATATTTGCGTCACGAAACAGAAAGATTTGAATTATGACAGAGAATAATGAACATGTACACGACCATAAGCACAATCATGCGCATAGCGGTCTGAGAGGAAGGATTACCCTTATTGTAATCACCTCGTTGTTGCTCATAGTGGCGGCAATAATTGAGAAATACGGTAACTTGTCAACCTTGCAGTTACTGTTTGTTTATCTTGTGCCTTATCTTATTGTCGGATACGGGACATTAAAAGAGGCATGCGAAGGTATAGCCGGAGGAGATGTGTTTAATGAACATTTTCTTATGGCTGTCGCTACCATAGGAGCCCTATGTATAGGTTTCCTCCCCGGTGCTGAGACAGAGTATCCGGAGGCTGTATTCGTTATGCTTTTCTTTCAGGTTGGCGAGTTGTTTGAGAGTTATGCCGAAGGAAAGAGCCGCGACAGCATTTCGCATCTTATGGACATACGTCCGGATGTGGCAAATGTGGAGAGAAATGGAAAAATCGTTACAGTTTCTCCTCAGGAAGTCAATGTAGGCGAAACAATTGTTATCAGACCAGGAGAGAAAGTTCCTTTGGACGGAGTAGTTGTGGAGGGTACATCGTCACTTAACACCATAGCGTTGACAGGCGAGAGTATGCCGCGCGAATTGTCGGTTAACGATGAGGTTATGTCCGGTTGCATAAACCTTACGGGAGTTATCCGTGTTAAGACCACAAAGAGTTTCGGAGAAAGCACTGTGTCGAAAATCATCAGTCTCATGGAAAATGCCGATGCCAGCAAGTCGCGCAGCGAATCGTTTATAACACGTTTTGCACGTGTATATACTCCTATAGTGGTTATAGCCGCACTGTTTCTTGCCGTTATTCCGCCGCTGTTTTCACCGTCGGCCTTTATGGAATCGTTCCCATTATGGCTCCATCGTGCCCTGATATTTCTGGTTGTGTCCTGTCCTTGTGCGTTGGTAATCAGTGTCCCTCTTACATTTTTCGGTGGACTTGGCGGAGCTTCACGCCGTGGTATCCTTATAAAAGGAAGCAATTATATGGATACACTTTCAAAGATTGGTACTGTGGTATTCGACAAGACCGGAACACTCACACGAGGAGAATTTGCCGTTGAGGCTGTTCATTCGGACAGGTTCAACGAACAGGAGTTGCTGCATCTTGCCGCACATGTGGAACATTTCTCCACACATCCCATAGGTGAAGCCCTTCGTTCGGCTTTTCCAAACGAGACGCACGACGGTTGCCCGGTAACTGACGTGGAAGAAATAGCCGGACATGGAATAAAGGCAAATGTGGCAGGACGTACGGTGTGTGTGGGCAATCAGAAGATGATGGACAGCATCGGTGTGAAATGGCATGATTGTCATAGGATAGGTACTATAATACATGTGGCTGTAGATGGAGAATATGCCGGCCATATCGTAATAAACGACCGTATAAAGGAAGATAGCCCTGAGGCGATAGCTTCACTGAAAAGGCTGGGAATAAGTAAAACTGTGATGCTTACCGGTGACCGTAAAGAAGTGGCTATGGATGTGGCTGGCAAGCTTGGAATAGATATCTGCCATGCGGAACTCCTTCCGGCAGACAAGGTGGAGCATGTGGAGGCTCTTCTCTCGTCTGTAGATAAAGGAAAGACTCTGGCCTTCGTGGGCGACGGAATAAACGACGCTCCTGTGCTTAAACGTGCCGATGTGGGTATAGCTATGGGCGGACTGGGAAGCGATGCTGCCATAGAGGCGTCCGATGTTGTTCTGATGGACGACAAACCTTCAAAAATAGCCGAGGCGATAAGTATCTCAAGGCGTACGATAAGGATAGCCCGCGAGAATGTCTGGTTTGCGATAGGAGTGAAGATAGCAGTCCTTGTACTAGCCTCTGTAGGTCTCAGCACCATGTGGATGGCTGTATTCGCTGATGTGGGTGTTACGGTTCTTGCCGTATTCAATGCCATGCGTGCATTGCGTAATTAATTTTGATATAACATATGATAAAAGCTATATTCTTCGATATTGACGGAACACTGGTGAGTTTTAACACCCACCGTATTCCACAGTCTGCCATAGATGCTATTTCAATGGCAAAGGCAAAAGGTGTCAGAATTTATATCTCCACCGGACGTCCTTTATCTCTTATAAACAACCTTGACGAAATAAAGCATCTGATAGACGGATATATCACAGCCAATGGAGCATTGTGCTTTTCAGACGGCAAGATAATATCATGTACACCTATCCCGAAAGAAGATGTATTGACGGTGTTGAGGTTTTCAGACGATATGAAATTCCCGTGTATGGTGGTAGGCGAGAAGGACCTTACCATGTACAATAGCGACGAGAGGACAGACCGGATATTCCGCCAGATGCTGAATGTACACAATATGAGGGAAGACAATAATGTGGAACAGATTCTGCAACAAAGAATATTGCAGCTTACGCCTGTCATTTCTGTAGCCGAGGAAAAGCAGATTATGCCGTACCTCTCCGGATGTGTTTCATCACGTTGGTATCCGGACTTCGCTGATATTACTGCCACAAATGCCAATAAGGGTAACGGTCTTCTGGATATTATATCGCACGAAGGTATCAGTATAGATGAAACAATGGCCTTCGGAGATGGAGGTAATGACTTGTCGATAATAGAAAAGGCAGGATTGGGCGTTGCTATGGGAAATGCTAATCAGGCTCTCAAAGAAGTGGCGGATTATGTTACGTCATCTGTAGATGAAGATGGGGTTTACAATGCCATGAAGAAGTTTGTACTTTAAAAGACAATGAAAGTATATAGAGTATGCTTTAATCGAAATATTCTTATTTAATAGCTGTATATAAATAAAATATATTATTTTCCTTGGTATGATTAATGTATTTTTCATAATATTTCGTATATTTGTCCACATATATCATTTTAAACTAAATCTTACCTTATGGAAAAAACCACTTTTCACTTGGGATTGATTTCAGCTGCGGCATTGCTCAGTGCATGTTCAGGTGGCGGTTCTAAAAATCAATCGGAAAACAAACAGAAGAATCCTAACGTAGTATTCCTTATAGCTGACGACCTCGGTATAGGCGATTTGAGTTGCTACGGTGCAACAAAAATCCATACTCCAAACATCGACCGTCTGGCAAGTCAGGGACTTCAGTTTGCAAATGCTTATACAACATCTTCTACAAGTACACCTACTCGTTTCGGTATTCTTACCGGTATGTATCCGTGGCGTCAGGAAAATACAGGTATCGCACCGGGTAACTCTGAATTGATTATCAATACAGAATGTACAACTATGGCCGACATGTTCAAGGCAGAAGGTTATGCTACTGCAGCCGTAGGTAAATGGCATCTCGGACTTGGCCCTAAGGGAGGTACTGATTTCAACGGGCTTATCAAGCCTAATACTCAGGATATAGGTTTCGATTATGAATACATTATTCCGGCTACGGTTGACCGTGTGCCATGCGTGTTCGTAGAAAATGGTCGTGTAGATGGACTTGATCCTAATGATCCGATAACTGTCAGCTATGACCATAAGGTGGGAGACTGGCCTACAGGTAAGGAAAATCCTGAACTTGTCAAGCTTAAACCAAGTCAGGGACACAATAATACCATCATCAACGGTATTCCTCGCATAGGATGGATGACAGGCGGTAAGTCTGCACTGTGGGATGATGAAAAGATTGCTGATATCATTACTCAGAAGGCTAAGGACTTCATAGTAAGCAACAAGGACACTACATTCTTCCTTTATATGGGAACTCAGGATGTACACGTACCTCGTGTTCCACATCCGAGATTTGCAGGAAAGAGTGGTTTGGGTACTCGTGGAGATGTTATCCTTCAGTTGGACTGGACAGTGGGCGAGATTATGAATACTCTTGACAGCCTGAATATCGCTGATAATACTATCTTTGTATTCTTGAGTGATAATGGTGCCGTTATAGACGACGGTTATCAGGATCAGGCTCGTGAACTGCTGAACGGACATACTCCTATGCTGAATTATCGCGGTGGCAAATACAGTGCATACGAGGCCGGTACACGTACTCCATTGCTTGTAAGATGGCCGGAGAAGATTAAACCAGCCGTACAGGAAGGACTTTATTCTACTGTCGATTTCTTTGCGTCATTCGCAGGTTTGTTGGGATATGAAATTCCTCAAGGACAGGCTCCTGACAGCCGTAACTATCTGAATACTCTTATCGGAACAGATACTAAGGGATGTGACTATGTAATCCAGCAGAACCTGAACAATACGCTTTCTATCGTTAAAGACGGATGGAAATATATCGAAACAAGCGATAAGCCTGCATTGGAATTCTGGACCAAGACAGAGCTTGGCAACAGTAAGGAAGTACAACTCTATAATGTAGTTGATGATCCTTCTGAAAAGAAAAATGTAGCTAAGGAAAATCCTGAAAAGACACAGGAACTTGAAAAAATCCTGATGGCAGAAAAGAACAAGTTTGAAAAGACTAAGATGTAATCAGTCTTTTAATAATCTGAATAAGCAACGCCCGATGAACGTAGTATTGACGTTTGTCGGGCGTTCGCTGTATATGCTACCTGTTGTGTGAAATATTGATAATATTTATTTTTGTACCAGATTTGAATATTGATACAAATAATGAAACGTATAACGTGGAAAAAACATCATAAATGGTTTGGCCTAATATTCGCATTCTTTATGCTTATGTTCTGCCTGAGCGGGATAGTGCTAAATCATCGTGAACTGGTGGCGGATATAAATATTGACAGAAGTTTTCTTCCGGCAGATTATAGATATAATAAATGGAATATGGGGCTTCTGCGAGGTTCTATAAAGGATAAAGATAAAGTATTTATCTATGGGAACAGTGGAATCTGGATGACTGATTCAACGGGACTGTATGTGTCTGATTTCAATGCAGGTTTACCGGAAGGTGCTGATTTCCGTAACATCAAGGCTATGACTCAGACTCCGGGCGGCTCTCTTTTTGCTGCAGGACAGTTTGGCCTGTACAGGAACGATGGAAAAGGATGGGAGAGTACACCTCTTGTACTTTCGGCTCATGAACGTATCTCCGACCTCGTATTGAAAGGGGATACCATGGTAGTAGTGGGACGTTCGTATCTCTATACTTCCGTCAGTCCTTATAATGAATTCAGCAGATTAGAATTAAAAGCTCCTGAAGGTTATGACGGCAAGGTTTCACTCTTCCGAACCGTATGGCTTATGCATAGCGGAGAAATGTTCGGTACAGTTGGGAAACTGATTATGGATGCTGTTGCAGTTATACTGATAGTGCTGTGTCTTACCGGAATTACATACTGGCTTTTACCCAAATATATAAAGAGAATCCGCATGAGCGGTAAAACAGCCACAGGAAGCATTCAGCTAATGAAGTCGTCACTTAACTGGCACGACAAACTTGGCAGATATAGTTTCATAATACTTATGTTTGTAGCATTCACAGGATGGTGTCTCCGTCCGCCTGTGCTTATAGCACTTGTTTCTTTCCGTACTCCGGCTATCCCATATACCGTTGCAGACAGCGATAATGCCTGGAACGATAGACTGCGTATGCTTCGCTATGATGCCGAATATGGTGATTGGCTACTGTCTTCATCTGAAGGTATTTTCTCTTTGGCTACACTCCGGTCTGTTCCTGTGAAATTGGAGAAGACACCTCCTGTCAGTGTTATGGGGCTTAATGTGTGGCAGAAAGACTCCTGTGGCAACTGGCTTACGGGTTCTTTTAGCGGAATGTATGTGTGGGACAGAAGCAGACAGATTTCTACTGATTATTTCACCGGAGAAAAGGCAGAAGATGTTGCAGGTCCTCCGTTCGGTAAATATGCTGTATCGGGCTATTGCGATAATATTGGAGAGAGACCTTTTGCCGTGGAGTATTATAAGGGAACGACAGCTTTACATATGTCCGAAAATCTTTCTTTTCTGCCTATGTCGCTATGGAACTTTGCGCAGGAGATACATACGGGACGTATATACACCATCCTCGGAAAAGGAACTCTTATCTATATCTTCTTTGCAGGACTGGCAGCACTGTGGTGTATTTATACAGGCTTCGTTATAAGGAGAAAAAAGCATGGATAAATAATGGTTTCTGGAGCATATATAGTGTGTTGTAATGTAATGTAATGAAAAATTGCAATTTTATTTGTATGTTTGAATATTATTCGTAATTTTGCGAACAATATTCAAACATACTATTAATGGCGAACAAAAACTATACAGAAGAGCAGGAGAGAATGGCACGTTTTGCCAAGGCCATGGGGCATCCTGCACGTATGGCTATACTGGAGTTTCTTTTGCGTCAGGAAACATGTTTCTTTGGCGATATCCACGAAGAACTGCCTATAGCCAAGGCTACAGTGTCACAGCATCTGAAAGAACTTAAGGAGGCTGGTCTGATACAGGGAGAGATAGAAACTCCGAAGGTAAAATATTGCATAAACAGAGAGAACTGGGAACTTGCCGGAAAGATGTTTTCTGCGTTCTTCGGTCAGTCTGTTTGTAAGAAAGAGAGTTGCTGCGGATGAGCAGCATCTTTTTTTGATTTCTTTGTTCGTAGTTTGACGAAATACTAATAATATCAATAAACTAAAAGATATATGAAGAAAATTGTATTAATGGCCGTTGCCTGTCTGGCGTTGGTATCGTGCGGAACAGGCACAAAGAATGAGTCGTCTGTACAAGGAGTGGAAATGGGAGTTCCTGTCCTCGATTGTGTAGAAGTGTTGTATTTTCATGGCAAACAGAGATGTGCCACCTGTATGGCAATTGAAAAGAATGCCTCAGAAGCAGTATCAAAAGAGTTTGCCGAAGAGATTAAGAAAGGCGATGTGGTATTCAGAGTGATAGATATCACAAAAGAAGAGAATGAGGCTATAGCCGAGAAGTATGAGGTGACATGGTCATCACTCTTCGTGGTAGGACATAAGAATGGTAATGAAAATGTGGAGAATATGACAGATTTCGCATTCAAGAACGCCAGACAGTCGCCTGAAGAGTTCAAGAGCGGAGTTGTAGCTAAAGTAAGGGAAATGCTTAAATAACCTGTCGTTATGGATTGGCTACAGAATTTGCTTGATAATAGTTCCACTCCCGTTCTAACAGCTTTCCTTCTCGGACTGCTGACTGCCATTTCTCCTTGTCCGCTTGCTACAAATATAGCGGCTGTTGGTTTTATAGGCAGAAATATCGAAAACAGGAGGCGGGTATTCATCAACGGACTGCTATATACCTTAGGGCGAGTACTTTCATATACTCTCCTCGGAGTTGTACTGATAATGATTCTCAAAGAAGGTTCCAGCATGTTCGGCATACAGAAGACTATCGGTACATGGGGTGAGCTACTTATCGGACCGATGCTTCTCATCATAGGAATGTTCATGCTTTTTGGTGATAAACTCAATCTGCCTAAGTTCGGTTTCAACGGTAATGCCGAAGGGCTTGCCAGGAAGGGTGGAGCAGGGGCATTGCTCATTGGAGTGCTGTTTGCACTGGCTTTTTGCCCTACGAGCGGTGTGTTCTATTTCGGGATGCTCATCCCTATGTCTGCCACAGCCACCGCAGGCTATCTGTTACCAGCTGTATTTGCTATAGCAACAGCAATACCTGTACTCATTGTGGCATGGATACTGGCCTTCAGTGTACAGCAGATGAGCAGCTTCTACGGCCGTATAAAGACAGTGCAGAAATGGCTGAACTTAATAGTTGGGATACTATTCATCGTAATAGGTATATATTATTGTTTTGTAATGTTTTTTAATCAATAAATTTATAGAATTATGGAAATTAAAGTATTAGGACCGGGTTGCAGCAAGTGTAAGACAACCTATCAGGTAGTAGAGAAAGTAATCAAGGAAAACAATCTGGATGTGAAACTTACCAAGGTGGATGACATCATGGAAATGATGAACTACAACATCATGACCACTCCTGCCATAGTAGTGGATGAAGTAGTAAAGATAAAGGGTAAGGTTCCTACAGAAAGTGAAGTAAAAGAAATTTTAGGCATTTAAATATCAGTATACAAGGTTTCAGTTACAAGTTAACAAGGTTCTCCATTCGGATGGAAGCCTTGTCAACTGATACCTTGTCAACTCGTCAACTTAAAAAATATGATACAGGATTTTGCCGAATGGCTGGTTTACGGCATATTCGGTCTTGATGCCGGAACATCTCTTGGGGTTGCCGTAAACTTCTTCTTTTACGATACGATAAAGATTCTGATACTACTGTTCTTTATCAGTGTTCTGATGGGGATAATAAACGCTTATTTCCCTATTGAACGTTTGAGAAACTATCTTGTCACACACAAGATGTACGGATTTCAGTATCTGCTAGCCTCAGTATTTGGAGCTATAACTCCTTTCTGTTCCTGCTCGTCGATACCACTTTTTATCGGTTTCGTCAAAGGAGGAATACCTTTGGGAGTGACATTTGCCTTTCTGATAACTTCACCGTTAGTCAATGAGGTGGCGGTAGCTATGTTCCTCGGCTCATTCGGTCTGAAAGTTACTTTGATTTATGTCATCAGCGGTATATTGCTGGGTGTGATAGGCGGTTTCGCATTGGGAAAGATGAACCTTTCTCCATACCTCAGTGATTGGGTAAGGCAGATACAGGCCAACTCGTCCGCACAGGCTGAGGAGTGGGAGAAAGAACATACTACGTTCCTCAAACGCTTGCCTTCAATCGTACGTGATGCCTGGAAAATAGTTAGCGGTGTACTAATCTATATCATCATAGGTATCGGAATAGGGGCCTTCATGCACGGTTTCGTACCCGAAGGTTTCTTCGAGCAGTACATGTCGAAAGACAACTGGTATGCAGTTCCGCTTTCAGTGATTCTGGCAGTGCCTATGTATGCAAATGCCGCAGATATAGTTCCGGTGATAGAGGTGTTTGTGGCCAAGGGAGTGCCTATGGGAACAGCCATAGCATTTATGATGGCCGTAGTAGGTCTGTCATTACCTGAAGCTACACTTCTAAAGAAAGTTATGACATGGCGATTGATAGGTATATTTTTCGGAACTGTAGCCTTTTTTATAATTTTGTCAGGCTATCTGTTTAACTATTTACTATAGAATATAATATGAGAATACTTATACTTTGTACAGGAAACAGCTGCCGTAGCCAGATGGCTCACGGTTTCCTCCAGTCGTTCGATGATTCTTTGGAGGTCTATTCAGGAGGAACAGAACCTGCCGCTCAGGTCAACCCTAAGGCTGTAGAAGTGATGAAAGAAGTAGGAATAGACATAAGTAATCATGTTCCTACCCATGTAAATACATATCTTGACAGTGAATGGGACTATGTGATAACCGTATGCGGAGGAGCAAACGAGAGTTGTCCGGCATTTACAGGAAAGGTAGGAAAACGCCTTCATATAGGTTTCGATGATCCGTCGCATGCCACAGGCACTGAGGAGTTCATCAACTCAGAATTCCGCAGAGTACGCGATGAGATAAAGAACGGTTTCGCCCGTTTCTATATTACAGAGATAAAGAAACAGGAACTTCCAAAATGTTCTTGCGGAGGTAAGTGCTGATAAAAGATAAAATGGTGTTACGATGCAGATGTATTACTTTTTGTGTCGTAACACTTTTTCTGTTGTATTATTTCACATAAAATTCAGAGTATAGCTCTATCTCCTTATAATTACCGTTACCATAATTATCATAGAAAGTCTTTTTTATTCTATATCTACCTGAAGTAATCTCATAAATATGTATTGGAAAGCTGAATACCATATATTCAGGGATATTGATTGGCAGAAACTCATCGTCGAATCTCAATACAGGTTTTTTATTTCTGGCTTTAATCCATACGCTGTCTTTCATATACTCCAGCTCCCAGTCGCGTCCGAAACTTAGTTGCCGCTTTTGAGGGTTAAAGACTATGGCATAGACCTCTTTAGTCGATGAATAATAATTCCCTTGAATTGTTTCCATTCTTACTTCCTGTCCTATGCTGTCGCTTGTCAGGACTGTAGCGTCGCCCGTTGTGCCCTGATATTCAGTTGCTTCCTGGTATTTATTATCTTTACATCCAATGGATAAAAAGGTAATCAAAGTTATTATGAACAGAAAAAATAAATTACAGTTTTTCATATAAAAATATTATTTGATTATTCTAACTTGAATTCTGCCGACATATACCATTCCTTCCTGCTGCCGTCAAAACCTATTCTCTTATAGACCTTATATGTCCCTGGCTTGTTATCGTTAACCAAGTTGTACATATGAGCTTTGAAATTGTATTCACGACCTTTTTCTATAAGGATACCAACGGAATTCCACACGGTGGAAGTATTCAGGACAAGCCATTCGTCCCCTTCCTTTCGGGCAATTCCATAGTCAAGGCCGAAAAACAGCATCCGGTCGTTGTTGTTGGATATTTTTACCGGAATTTCTTCTGTGCCAACAGGGTAAACAGGCTTTTCCGTTCTCATGCTGATGTCCATAGTGTCCGATGTAGTAGTGAAAGGGAGAGGTTCGGTTGGGGTTATCTTTCCGAAATCAAGGGCGGAGTAGTTCAGTATTCTTTTTCTGAACATTTCCTGATACGGCATGGCGTTGTTTACCAGACCAACCGATATCGTATCGCCGTCGTGGAGCTGACATGCGGTTGAGATGTTTTCACGTATGGTATCTGTGCGTGGAAGGCTCGTAACTTTCTTCCACATACTGTCCATCAGCTTGCGGACACCCTTGTTGTCAACCATTTCAAACTCCGCAAATGCGACTTCCGTATCGTCGTTGAACGGCTTGTATATGCGATATTTTCCGGGACGGTTGGGAGTGATGTCGGTATAGATGTGTATGGTCTGCATTCTGACGTTATGGTGCGGCGATATTATCCAGAGCATATCCTCACTTATAGGATTTACAGGTAGTGGCTCCCATGTTTTGTCTTTCTCGTTATAATAGGCTATGCTGTACTCGTCTCCGCAGGTGTACTTCCTGCCTGATTTGTTGGTTATGAACACTGTTATTTCATTTGTCGGGAGAGGGTAGTAGTCGAATTCTGTGCGCAAACTTAAAAGGGCAGGGCTGATTTCCTTTCCTGTGGGTATGCTGTTGCAGTAAGGCACGATGACGGGTATGAAAACTTCCGCACTGTCATGTCTCATGGTATCGGCAAGGACAGTGTCCGCTGCAGTTTCTTTCTGCGGCATAACGGTATCCGCTTGCAGTGTGACGGAATCTGCATGGCAGGATTCTGTTTGTCTTTTCCCTGCATTGTTGCAACCTGTCAGTAGCATTATGAGAGCAAAGAGTAATGTGGTTGTAGTTTTCATCTGGTAACGGATTTTATCTCTTCTAAGATAGATGAAATTTATGATAAAAGCAAGATATATATCAAAATGTTACTATCTTTGTCGTTAGAATGATAAAAAAACAAGTGAAATGATTATTATGGAACATACTTTTAGAAATCTCACGGAGGCTGAGATTGATACACTCATTGCACAAGGGTGTTGTGCTGAGAACTGGTCGGATGTAACTGTAGCCGAAGGCTTTGACGCTTCAAAAGTCTGGCATGTAAGGATGTCCGGCAAGATAAGGATAGGGGAGTTGAACGGCGAGTTTACCCTTGCCGGTGGAGTAAAGAAGTCATCTGGAATAAGAAATGCTACTCTGCATAATGTAACCATAGGCAACGGCTGTTGTATAGAGAATGTAAAGAACTATATCGCGAATTATGTCATTTCGGACAGAGTTTTCATCGAGAATGTTGATTGCATGATTGTGGACAAACGTTCCACTTTCGGAAACGGTACCGAAGTATCCGTGCTGAGTGAAACCGGTGGTCGTGAGGTTATAATCCATGACAAATTATCAGCTCACGAGGCTTATATAGCGGCCATGTACAGACATCGTCCTGACCTGGCTGCAAAGATGAAGTCACTGGTCATGAAATATGCTGACGAGATAGCTTCGGAATACGGCTATGTAGGCAATGACGCAATGATTGTAGATACCGGATATATCAAGAATGTGCGTATCGGAAGTTTCTGCAAGATAGAGAGTGCGGGAAGATTGAAGAACGGTAGCCTTAACAGTAACGAGAGTGCTCCTATCCATATCGGTTTCGGAGTAATCTGTGATGATTTCATCATTTCCAGCGGTTCGCATATTGAAGACGGTACCATGCTGACAAGATGTTTTGTAGGTCAGTCATGCCATATGGGACATAACTATTCTGCGTCCGATTCTCTGTTCTTCTGCAACTGTCAGGAAGAAAACGGCGAGGCTTGTGCCATCTTTGCTGGTCCTTTTACTGTTACCCATCATAAGTCAACACTTCTTATAGCCGGAATGTTCTCGTTCATGAATGCCGGTTCCGGTTCAAACCAGAGCAACCACATGTATAAGTTGGGACCTATCCACCAGGGCATTATGGAGAGAGGCGCCAAGACTGCTTCCGACTCATATATCCTATGGCCTGCACGTATCGGAGCCTTCTCTCTCGTTATGGGACGTCACGTGGCTCATCCTGACACTACCAACCTGCCTTTCTCATATCTTATAGAAGAGAAGAATACCACATACCTCATGCCTGGTGTAAACCTCCGCAGTGTGGGTACTATCCGCGATGCCCAGAAATGGCCTAAGCGTGATAATCGAAAAGATCCTTGCCGCATGGATAAGGTGAACTATAACCTTCTTAGTCCATATACCATACAGAAGATGTTCAAGGGACGTGAGATTCTGAAAGACCTTGCAAGGGTATCGGGAGAGACATCAGAGACATATTCATATCAGAGTGCCAAGATCAAAAATTCATCTCTTAATAAAGGTATAAAGTTCTATGAGACAGGTATAACCAAGTTCCTCGGAAACTCTGTGATAAAACGTCTTGAGATAACCGAATTCAAGACAGACGAGGAAATCCGCGAAAGACTCAAGCCGGACACTGCCATAGGTACAGGAGAATGGGTTGACGTTTCCGGACTTATCGCCCCTCGTAGCGAAATAGACCGTCTGATGGCTGATATCGAAAACGGAGTGCTTGATTCTGTAGAAAAGATTGATGCCCGCCTTACAGAGATGCATAATAACTACTATACATACGAGTGGACTTGGGCATATGGAAAGATGCTTGAATTCTTTGGTCTGGATGCCGATAAAATAACAAAAGAAGATATTATAAGCATCGTAGAAAAGTGGAAAGAGGCAGTAATAGGTCTTGACAGAATGGTCTATGAAGATGCCAAGAAGGAGTTCTCTCTTTCAGCCATGACAGGCTTCGGTGCCGACGGAACCAGAGAGGAACAAAGGCTTGATTTCGAACAGGTGAGAGGCGATTTTGAAAGCAATCCTTTCGTAAAAGCTGTATTGGAGCATATAAAGATAAAGAGCGAGCTTGGAGATGAACTGATAGCCAGAATGGATAGGGTGAAATGAAGAGTTGACTGATCTGTTCCTTGTTTTTTTCATAAACAATGTTTATATTTGTGTATAAGCATTTTGGATTATGGAAATGTACACAGAATTTATTATAAGGCTGGTTGTAGCCAGCCTTATGGGAGTTATAATAGGTCTGGAAAGGGAATACCGTTCAAAGGAGGCTGGATATAGAACTCATTTTCTTGTAGCCTTAGGAAGTGCGCTGCTGATGATTGTCTCTCAATATGGTTTTTCTGATGTGCTTGAGGCTGATCTTGTGAGACTCGACCCGAGCCGTCTTGCTGCTCAGGTAGTGAGTGGAATAGGTTTTATAGGTGCAGGTACTATAATACTGCTACAGAAGCAGATTGTACGTGGTCTGACTACTGCCGCAGGAATATGGGCTACATCTGGAATCGGGCTTGCCATCGGTGCCGGTATGTACACTATAGGAATAACCGCCACTGTACTTTTCCTTATTGGTGTGGAAGTTCTGAATTATTTCTTCAAAGGTATAAGCCTGAGGAGCATGATTGTGGAATTCTCTACACACAATCAGGATTCTCTGAAAAAGATTTCCGCATTGTTCAGCTCCCGTAATTTCATTATCAGTTCGTATGAGATGGAAGACCGGACAGACGGTAGTGGTACCCCCATACATTATGTTACTATGGTCGTAAAAGCCAAAAACATGAATGAGGAAGGCGTATTGCTGATGCTGCTCCATGATTTTCCTGAAATTACAGTTCATAGGATTATATAAATGAAAAAGTCCGGTAATTCCGGACTTTTCTTGTTTATTGTTTGTTTGAAATGTAAACCATTCCTTGAGCCCACAAACTCAAGGAATGGTTTTTCTTTTTTCACGTATGTTTCTACACCCAAAATTCATTCATCGCTTTTATTGCAAACATCATCAGAAATCACTATCTTTAAGGTTTTGTTTTTCCTTCTCCGATTTTTATATAATCTGTATTATGTTTAATTAGAAATTCTGAAATTATAAAGGGTATTCCCTTTTCCCTTTATTTTGCAAGCAACATCTTAATTTATTTGTTTTCCTTCAAATCGCTGAGAATTCGATTTTCTGGAGAAAATGATAACCAATCCGCAAATTTTGAATTTATAGAAAACGAAAAATGCTTTATCGTTCGGTTATGAAGATACGATAAAGCATTTTTCGTTATAACTTAATTTATCTGTTGTTCTAGCATTTCACTTTCAATCCTTCCAGCACTTTACGCATTTCCTCGTAAGTAGTGATTCTTGTAGGAACCAATGGAAGTCTCAGTTTGTTTTCTATCATGCCCATCATGCTGAGCATAGCTTTCACTCCTGCAGGATTTCCGTCCACAAACAGAAGTTTGAAGAGTTCCGTAAACTGATGATGTATTGTCAGTGCGCTGTTGTAGTCACCGGCCAATGCAAGTCTTGTCATACGGCTGAATTCTCTTGGGAACGCATTACCTATTACAGAGATTACACCCACGGCCCCCAGAGTTATCAGCGGGAATGTTATTCCGTCGTCTCCGGATATTACATCAAAGTTTTCAGGTTTCTTCTTGATTATTTCATCCATCTGCGAGATATCGCCCGACGCCTCTTTTATTGCTACTATATTGTCGAAATCATGTGCAAGCCTTAATGTTGTGGCTGCTGTCATGTTTACTCCCGTACGTCCAGGAACGTTGTAAAGTACTATAGGAAGCTTAGTTGACTGTGCAATGGCCTTATAGTGCTGGTATATACCTTCCTGCGAAGGTTTGTTGTAATATGGTACAGCTATCAGCAATGCGTCAACACCAGTCATGTCGTCATTCTTGATAGTGTCGATTACAGTCTGGGTGCAGTTGCTGCCCACACCGAGAAGTATAGGAACACGTCCGTTAACTCTCTCTATTACAAGTGATTTTATCTTTCTTTTTTCTTCAGCAGTCAATGTAGGAGTCTCTGCTGTTGTACCCAGTACACAGAGAAAATCTATACCGTTCTGTACCTGATATTCCACCAGTCTGAGCAGTGAATCGTAATCAACGCTTCCGTCTTCTTTGAATGGTGTGATTAGTGCCACTCCCATTCCTTTCAATCTTTTTCGTATCATAAATTAATGAATTCCTCGTTTGTGAATTACAAAAGTACTAATATTTTCATTTAAAACTATATTTCTATCACTTTTTTTGGTTAAGTTGATAAAATTTTGAACTAAAACAATTCCAACTGTATGTTCCCTTTTGCTTTTTTCGGCTTTTCTTCCACCGTTTCAGGAACCACAGTTGCTGCAGGCTTGTCTTCCTTCACAGTAGTCTTTTCTGCATTTTCTATCAGCTCCAGGAATTCTTTTTCGTCCATAATCTTTATTCCCAGTTTCTGTGCCTTTTCCAGTTTGCTTGGCCCCATATTCTCACCTGCCAGAATGAAACTTGTCTTCTTCGAGATACTTCCCACATTCTTTCCGCCGTGCTTCTCTATGATGTCCTTGTATTCGTCCCTTGAATGAACGGCAAATACTCCGCTTATCACTATCGACTGCCCCTCAAGGATGTTCGATACAGCTGCTGTTTCTTCGGCTTCCATTTCCATTTTCAGTCCCGCAGCTTTCAGTCTGGCCACCAGTTCACGGTTCTTTTCGCTGCTGAAGAAATGTATTATACTCTCCGCAATTTTCTCTCCTATTTCGTCTATGGCCATAAGTTCTTCCTTGCTGGCCGACATCAGAGTGTCAATATTTTTTATTGAACGTGCAAGCTTTTTCGCCACTGTTTCACCCACGAATCTTATACCCAGAGCAAACAATACTCTTTCGAAACTTACCTGTCTCGAAGCTTCCAGACCCGCCATGATGTTCTGTGCCGATTTCTCTCCGAATCGTTCCAGACGTGCAATATCCTGCTCGCGCAGATTATACAGGTCGGCTGCATTGCCTATCATTCCTTCCTGATAGAACAGGTCAACCGTTTCAGGTCCCAGTCCTTCTATGTTCATGGCCTTACGGCTTATGAAATGCTCTATCTTGCCCTTGATTTGCGGAGGACATGAATCCTCGTTCGTGCAATAATGTGCCGCTTCGTCATCAAATCTGGTCAGCGGTTCTCCACATTCCGGACAGTGTGTGATGAATTTCACAGGCATGCTGTCAGGAGTCCTCGAAGCAATATCCACCCCCGTTATTTTCGGGATGATTTCGCCTCCCTTTTCCACATAAACCATGTCACCCTCGTGCAGATCCAGACTCTCTATAATGTCCGCATTGTGCAGCGATGCCCTTTTCACTATCGTACCCGACAGCTGTACCGGATCAAGGTTTGCCACCGGTGTTATGGCTCCCGTACGTCCCACCTGGTATGTCACCTTCTGCAGCTTCGTCAGAGCCTTTTCCGCCTGAAACTTATACGCTATGGCCCATCGAGGCGATTTCGCCGTATATCCCAGGTTCTTCTGCTGTCTGATGGAGTTCACTTTCAGTACAATTCCGTCGGTAGCCACAGGCAGGTTCTTTCTTTCCGTATCCCAGTATTTTATGAAGTCGAACACCTCCTGTAGAGTCTTCACCTTGCGTGTAGTGTCCGAAATCTTGAATCCCCATTTGCGTGCTTCCTGCAGATTTTCGTAATGTCCGTCACATGGCAGGTTGTCACCCAGAAGATAATAAAGATATGCGTCAAGCTTTCTCGATGCCACTACAGACGAGTTTTGCAGTTTCAGCGTACCCGAAGCCGCGTTTCTCGGGTTGGCAAACAGAGGCTCCTCACGTGCCTCACGTTCCTTGTTCAGCTTCTCGAACACCTCCCACGGCATAAGTATCTCACCTCGTATTTCGAATTCCTTCGGATAGTTGTCACCTTTCAGAACCAGAGGAATGGTGCGTATTGTCTTTACGTTGTTTGTCACATCGTCACCTTTCACTCCGTCTCCACGTGTAACTGCACGCACCAGCTTGCCGTTCTCGTAAGTAAGTGATATCGAAGTGCCGTCGAATTTCATTTCGCAGCAAATTTCGAAGTCCTCGTTAAGCGATTTTCTCACCCTCTCATAGAAGTCCGTAACCTCCTCCTCAGAGTATGTGTTACCCAGCGAAAGCATAGGATACCTGTGTTCCACCTGCACGAAATCCTTGTTGATATCGCTTCCCACCCTCATTGTAGGTGAGTTCTCGTCATATGTTTCCGGATATTTGGCTTCCAGATCCTGCAGTTCGCGCATCATATGGTCAAACTCGATGTCGCTTATCACAGGCGAATTCAGTACATAGTAATTATAATTATGTGTGTGAAGCTCTTCACGCAGCTGATATATTCTTTCAATTTCAGGATTTGTCATAATATTTACGATGTTAGCAATGCAAATTTAGCAAAAAAACTCATCCTGCCGCCATAAGTACGGAGGATAATGTGTATTTTTGCAACTACTAACAACTAAAAACAAAAAACTCCCAAACTATATATGAGAATAGACATTATAACAGTATTGCCTGAGATGATTGAGGGCTTTTTCAACTGCTCGATAATGAGCCGTGCGCAGAAAAAAGGTATTGCAGAGATTCACATCCACAATCTTCGCGACTATACTCTCGACAAATACCGTCGTGTTGACGATTATCCTTTCGGCGGTTGTGCCGGTATGGTGATGAAGATAGAGCCTATCGACCGTTGCATCACAGCCCTTAAGGAACAGCGTCATTACGATGAAATAATCTTTACAAGTCCCGACGGCGAGAAGTTCGACCAGCCTATGGCCAACACTCTTTCCATGAAGGAAAATCTCATGATTCTTTGCGGACATTTCAAGGGAATCGACTACCGTATCCGTGAACATTTCATCACCAAGGAAATAAGCATAGGCGACTATGTCCTCACCGGTGGCGAGCTTGCCGCTGCTGTCATCACCGACGCCATCGTACGTATCATCCCGGGAGTGATTTCCGACGAACAGTCAGCCTTGTCCGATTCTTTCCAGGACAATCTTCTGGCTCCTCCCGTATATACCCGTCCTGCCGAATACAAAGGCTGGAAAGTGCCTGATATCCTTCTTTCAGGTCATGAGGCAAAGATACGCGAATGGGAATTCCAGCAGTCGCTCGAACGTACCAAACGTCTTCGTCCGGACCTGCTTCAGGATTGAGAAAAAGTATTATAGTATTAGAGTGATATAATAATATTATAAGGTGTAAAAACAGAAATCCCGTGAAACATTCAGTGATTGCTTCACGGGATTTCTCTTTATTTCTTTATATATTATTACACTTCCAGTGCCCCGATAATATCGCGTACCGATGAATATCCGTGGCGTTCCAGATAGTCGTTGATACCTTCAGCCACTTTCACTGTAATGGCAGGATCGATAAAGTTCGCCGTACCAATCTGGATGGCAGTTGCACCTGCCAGCATGAACTCTACAGCGTCTCTCCAGTTCATGATACCTCCCAGTCCGATTACAGGAATCTTCACAGCCTTAGCCACCTGCCAGACCATTCTCAGAGCGATAGGTTTCACTGCAGCACCGCTCATACCTCCGGTGATAGTCGAAAGCACCGGTTTGCGCTTTTCGGCATTGATAGCCATACCCAGCAGAGTATTGATAAGCGACACGCTGTCCGCACCTGCACCTTCAGCCGCACGAGCTATTTCAGTGATGTCAGTCACGTTAGGCGAGAGCTTCACGATAAGAGTTTTCTTGTAAACATCTCTTACTGCTTTTACCACCTCTTCGGCACCCTTTGCAGTCACACCGAAAGCCATACCTCCCTGTTTCACGTTAGGGCAAGAGATGTTCAGTTCGATAGCCGGAATGTTCTCCAGTTCGTTGATGATACGTGCAGTTTCCGCATAGTCTTCAATCTGCGAACCCGACACGTTCACTATCATGTTAGTCTTGATATCCTTGATCTTCGGATAGATGTTTTCCACGAAATAATGTACACCCTTGTTCTGCAGTCCCACAGCGTTCAGCATACCCATCGGAGTCTCTGCCATACGCGGATAAGGGTTACCTTCGCGGTGATGCAGTGTAGTACCTTTCACTATGATACCGCCAATCTTTTCCAGGTCCACGAAATCTTCGAATTCCAGACCGTAGCCGAAAGTTCCCGATGCAGTCATCACCGGGTTAGCCATGTTCAGCTTTCCTATGTTTACGCTTAAATCTGCCATAATAATTTCTTATAATTAAATACCGGACCCTCTTTACATACACACACGTGACCTTCCTGAGTGTTCTCCACGCAGCACAGACATGCACCTACGCCGCACGCCATTGTATTCTCCAATGACACCTCACATTCAATGTCGTTCTCCTTCGCATATTTAGCCACAGCCATCATCATAGGTTTCGGACCGCATGTATAAATCATGTCGAACTTCACATTCTTCAATACACTGTGCATAGTCACATAACCCTTTTCGCCGGCCGAACCGTCTTCGGTAGTGGTATAAACCTCACCCAAAGCCTTGAACTCGTCAAGTTGCAGAAGGTCGTTTGCCGAACGTGCTCCCAACAGGAATACAGGCTTGCAACCCATCTTCTTCAGAGCCTCGCCCATGTACAGCATAGGAGCGGTACCAACACCTCCGCCCACAAGCAGAAGCTTCTTTTCTGTACTTTCAGGCATTGTAAATCCGTTGCCCAGCGGAAGAACCACGTTCACCGTATCACCCTTTTCCACAGTGGCAAGTTTTCTTGTTCCGTCGCCTACCAGTTGTACAAGGAACCACACTTCGTTATTCGCGCGGTCAACATAGTTTATTGAAATCGGACGTCGCAGGAAAGTCGTGTTCGAACCGTCGATACGTATTTCCGCAAATTGTCCGGGAAGCATTTCAGGAAGCGGTTTGTCCTGTGTCAGCTTTATGAGAACATAGTTGTTGTGCAGACGTATGTTCTCTGTTACAGTCAAATCTAAAATGTATTTTTTCATAAAAAACCGGATAAAATCATTTTGGATACAAAGATAGTGCAAACCGAGTGAAGTACAAAGTGAAAACTCCGTTTTCAACTTTTAATTCCAAGGTGCCGCCTGTCTTATTATATATAAGGTGTAACTCCTCTGCAGATCTGTTAAAGTTCAGTCCCGTATTTACTTGTTTTCCGGTTTGAACACCTCAAAAGTGCCGTTATCATAGAAAATTCTTATTTCAGTGATTTTCGGAGTAGGCTTTTCTATATATCTAACCACCTCTTTTTCAGATTCTTTAGGTGCATAAGCAGGTGTTTCCGATGTCTTCTCCTTGCGAAAATCGAAATAAAACTGCCCGCTGCCCGTGTTTTCCGGATTCTCGGCGTTTTCAAACAGAGGCATGCCGCCTGTTCTTTCCGGGCTATCGTCTGCCGTTGCATGGTCGTTCCTGTCGGACATGTCTTTTTCCGTGTCCGAAGTGTACATGTTGCCTTCACCGTACAAAATCCAGTTAAGGCTTATCGAAGGGAATGATTTGTGGATTCGCTTCACCACATCCAGACTCGGATTGTTCCTTCCGCTGAATATATGCGATAGCGACGATGTCGAAATTCCTATTTTATCTGCGAAGTCGGCGTTGCTTAAACCTGCCGAACGCATGATTTGGATGATCCTGTCCTTCATTTACAAATGGAATTATAATTTTTTATTTCGTTACAAAGGTAAACATAAGATTTTACAAAACAAAATTTACAACAATAAATGTAAATATTACAAATGTAAATACAAATGTAAATCATATACAAGAGTAAAACTTTACAAGTGTATATTCCTTTAATCTTAACTTTGTATATTATAGCTAATATCTTGATTATATATCAGTTACATATATGTATAAATGTACATTCAGACCGTTTTTGCCCATATATGGCCTTTTTCTGTATATCACTTAAAGCCAATTCTTGCATATTTCGTCTAAATATCTGAAATATAGCGTATTATATCTGTGTATATCCTATGTAAACTTATACATTTACACATGTGAAGTGTTTAGTAGTCAATTAGTTACAGTTGTATTCCCTACCCTATTACAATTGTATATCCGCTTATAATTGTCATGAAATTTACTTTTGTATATACAAATGTTACCTATTTACATATGTAATTTTACAATAATAAGCGTCTTTACTCATTACAGATGTAAACCTCACTACCGTTTATTTACAAAATCGCTGAGAATTGAAAATTTCCGTACAGATGTATAATTGCCCGTAAATTTTAAAATCTCGTGCCATTTGCCATTTGTAAGTGTATAGGCACAAAAAAAGCCCCATCCCTGTAAGGATAGAGCTTCTGTTATGCTGTTTTTGCTATATTCCGTAATATTCTACCGTCGCCTGACCGTAAACATCAGTGTAGAATGAAATAGACGAGTTCTCTGAGCAGTTCTCCCGGCGACAGTGATACATTACCTATTCCTTTCGATCGTGCGTCACAGAGCCTTATTTGCGTTATGATGTTCATCACCTTCACACCCGTATAAGCTTTCATGCCCGCGATATACTCTTTTGCCAGCCATGGCGACTTCAGTCCCAGGTAAGCCGCCACACCGTTTTCAGTGCGTTCCGGCGCGTAATACGCCACCATCAGGTTCGAGAAGTAGTTGAACAGCAGCGCCAGTGTAGGCTGCAGCGGATTACTCTTCGGATTATCGCTGAAGTACTTCACAATCTTGTTCGCCTTCAGCGTATCCTTCGTTATAAGCGCGTTTTTCAGCTCGAAGTTGTTATAGTCCTTGCTTATACCGATATTCCTTTCTATCTCCACCGGAGTAATCCTGTTCCTGTCCTTAGGCATCGTGATGATAAGCTTGTCCAGTTCCCCCGCCAGTCTGTTCAGGTCGTTTCCCACGAATTCCGCCATCAGTTGTGCCGCAGTGTCGTCAATCTCCATCTTCCGCCTTTTCATGTACGTCGTGATGAACCCCGGCAGCAGATTTTCCTTCAGCTTCTTCGATTCGAACACCACGCCGTTCTTTTCTATCTCCGCCACAATCTTCTTCCTTCTGTCCAGAGTGCCGTGCTTGTAGCAGAACACGAGGATAGTCGATGTAAGCGGTTTCTGCATGTAGAACGACAGCTCCTCCCACGATCTCAGGTTCTGCGCTTCCTTCACCACCACCACCTGATGTTCCGACATCATCGGATACCGTTTCGCGTTGTTCACCACGCTCGCCATGTCAGTATCCAGACCATACATAATCGTCAGGTTGAATTCCTTCTCGTTTTCGTCCAGCGCTTTTTCCACTATGTAGTCCGAAATTCTGTCTATGTAGTAGTCCTCTTCACCCATCAGCAGATAGACCGGTGCGAACTTTCCGTTCTTTATGTCCTTGGCTATATCTTCGTAAGTCATGATTTATTTAAATTATTCCGTGTTGGTTTTAGGGTTTCATCCCGTTTTATTAACTTTGTAGTTGATAAATTTCCGTTACAAAAATTGTATCGGACAAAACAATTAATGCAAATATACGAAATGTTATCATTAAACCTGCCATCCGCGCCTCTTAAAATTGCCGACGTCAGCGGCAAGAAACAAGTGTTTGATATTTTAAGGAAGAAATACGTAGCCCTTACTCCCGAAGAATGGGTACGCCAGCATTTTGTCCACTACCTCATCACTCACCGCGGCTATCCGTCCGGACTCCTTGCCAACGAAGTCAGCATAAAGCTCAACTCCACATCGCGCCGTTGCGACACCGTGCTTTATTCCCCTTCGCTTTCTCCCCGCATGATAGTCGAGTACAAGGCCCCCGATGTAAATATTTCTCAACAAGTTTTCAATCAGATTACCCGCTACAACATAGTTCTCAAGGTCGATTATCTGATTCTCACCAATGGCATCACCCATTACTGCTGCAAGGTCGATTACAACAGCGGCCGTTGCACATTCCTTCCATCCGTTCCCCTTTACACCGATTTGTAAAAAAAACGGACAGGACCGCACATGGAAATTGTTCCTCCACGTTTCCGGTCCTGTCCTTTATTATATTAGAAATTCACCTGTTTTCTTATTCGTCCTGGCTTGCCGAAGTTCTGGTTCTTCTTGTCGGTTTTGTTTCCTTCACTTCAGTTTCCACCGGAGCCACACCTGCAAGTTCCTGGTCAACCATGATTCTACCGCAGTACTCGCATACAATGATTTTCTTTCTCATTCTGATGTCAAGCTGTCTCTGAGCCGGAATCTTGTTGAAGCAACCGCCGCAAGCACCTCTCTGCACGTAAGTGATACCAAGTCCGTTTCTTGAGTTACCTCTGATGCGTTTGAAAGCCTGCAGAAGTCTGGGTTCGATACCAGCTTCGATAGCCTTTGCGTTTTCTCTCAGTTTTTCCTCTTCCTGTTTTGTTTCGGCTATGATTTCGTCCAGTTCGTTTTTCTTGTCTTCCAGATCCTTTGTTCTTTCTTCAAGAGTGTTCTGGCTTTTCACTATCTCTTCTTCTTTAGCCTTGATCGAAGCGTTAGCCTCTTTTATTCTCTTTTCGTTCAGTTCCACTTCCAGCGACTGGAATTCAATTTCCTTAGTCAGCACGTCATATTCGCGGTTGTTTCTCACGTTGTCCTGCTGAGTCTTGTATTTTTCAATAGAAGCCTTTGCAGATTCGATGTCAATTTTTCTTGTAGCCACATTCTGCTTCAGTTCCTCTATTTCAGTCTTGATTTTTTCGATACGTGTGTTCAAGCCTGTTATTTCGTCTTCCAGGTCTCTTACCTCAAGTGGTAATTCTCCTCTCAGTGTCTTGATTTTATCCATTTCAGAAAGGATAGTCTGCAGTTTGTACAGAGCTTTAAGTTTCTGTTCCACGCTTACTTCCGAAAGGTCTTTTTTTGCTTCTTTAGCCATAGTCTTATAAATATTTAATTGGGTTCGTATTAATTCTTGTCAGTTCAGTTCTCAGCGACGGGAATTTTCTGTTCAGCAAGTCCTGAATTATTTCCTTCGTATATTGTTCGCTTTCGTAGTGTCCTATTTCCGCTGCCAGAATCTTGTCTTCGTAGTAGAAATAGTCATGATACTTTATTTCTCCAGTCACGAACGCGTCGGCATGCTGTTTCACTGCCTTTTCCATCAGGAACGCACCTGCACCTCCGCAGATTGCCACTTTCGTAATCAGTCTTCCCGTCAGTTTCGTGTGCTTCACGCATCCCGTTTCAAACGTCTTCTTCACGTGTTTCAGGAATTCCGTTTCCGTCATCGGTTCCTCCAGCTCGCCAATGGCACCCGCTCCGGCAGTCAGCCATTCCGGCATCTTCCTGTCGCCCGTATCGTTCTTGCAGCCGTCTTCCTGCTGCATATACTCTTTAGGGTCCAGCACCGTAACGTTCTTCAGTCCTATTTTCTCAGCTATCTTATAGTTCACCCCGTTAGGCGCATTGTCCAGGTTTGTGTGCATCGAGTAGATTGCTATCTCGTTTTTTATAGCCGTCATGATGCACCTTTCCGTATAGTCCTTTCCGGTGATCGACTTATATCCTCTGAACATCAGCGGATGATGCGATATAATCAGGTTAATTCCCTGATTTATAGCTTCTTCCACCACCTCTTCAGTAACGTCCAGACACAATAAAGCCCCTGTAGCTTCCACGTCTGTCAATCCCACTTGCAGTCCGGCATTGTCAAATCCGTCTTGCAGGGGCAGAGGCGCGAATATCTCAAGGGCGTCAATAATTTCCTTAATTTTCATATTTGCGAATAAATTCACTGCAAAAATACAAACAAAGTGCGTTGAATAAATTACGGGACGAGAAAAATTAAGATTTTTTTGCAGAATATTTCTCTTCACAGAAAAATACACTATATTTGCAGTAGCGAAACGGCTGTTTCCGAAACAGCTGTTTCGGAAATCAGAATAAAAAGGAATAAGTCTATGAAATTTTTTGACAGAACAGAAGAAATTGCGTCTCTTCGTGAAATTCGAGAGATGGCAAAAAATAACGCACAGTTTACGGTAGTTACCGGACGGCGACGTATCGGCAAAACATCACTGATATGGAAAGCATATGATGATGCTCCCATTCTATATTTCTTTGTCGCTCGCAAAGCGGAAAGTGATTTGTGCGAAGACTATCGGCTTGAAATTGAAAACAAGTTGGGAATCCCTACTATAGGACGTGCCGAACATTTTGCCGATATGTTCGAGTTTCTGATGAAACTTTCAATAGAACGTCCGGTCACGCTGTTTATTGATGAATTTCAGGATTTTTTTCGTGTGAACAAGTCTGTGTACAGCGACATGCAGCGCATTTGGGACATATACAGTCCGAAAGCTCATATGAACCTGATTGTTTGTGGTTCAATTTATTCCATGATGACGAAAATATTCAAGGACAAAAAAGAACCGTTATATAACAGACAGACACGTTTTATGACTGTACGTCCGTTTACGCCATCTGTTTTAAAGGAAATTCTGTCTGAATATCATCCTGGACACACGTCAGAAGATCTTTTGGCTCTATATTCTTTTACCGGAGGTGTAGCAAAGTATGTACAGTTGCTTGTCGATGCCGGAGCAACGAGCAAGGAAAGAATGTTGGAACAAATCGTAAAGGCCGATTCCATTTTTCTTGGAGAAGGTAAATCCATACTTATTGAGGAGTTTGGCAAAGACTACGGGATTTATTTTTCTATTCTTTCAGCTATAGCAAGAGGTAAAACCTCCCGTTCGGAAATAGAAAGTGTAGTTGGTAGGGAAATAGGTGGCTATCTGACAAAATTGGAAAACGAGTACGAAATTATCGCCAAGAAGCAACCCCTGTTTGAAAAGAGCTCCACGAAGAATGTCCGATATACTATAGAAGACAATTTCTTCACATTCTGGTTCCGTTTTATATATAAATATAGCTATATGTTGGAAATAGAGAACTACGAGAGTTTGAAGACAATTATAAATCGTGACTACGAAACATTCAGCGGTCTGATGCTGGAACGTTATTTCAGGCGCGTGCTTATCAACCGTCAAGCCTATACGCGAATCGGCGGATGGTGGGACCGCAAAGGTGAGAATGAAATAGATATTGTGGCAGAGAACGAGTTGGACAATCAAGCTACCTTCTTCGAAGTAAAACGTAAGGCTGGAAACATTGACATTGAAGTGCTGAAACAGAAGGCATCAGCTTTCTTGCGTGCCACTGGCGAGCTCAAAGGATATGACATATCTTACAAGGGACTGTCAATGGATGATATGTAATATATAATAACGGCGTGAACACCTTTTTGTGCACACGCCGTTATTTGTAGTATTTTTCTCCAATCAATACGCTCTCGCGAACAACACTCTTCTTGCCGAAGGCTTTCCTGTCACCATATCCACACCCGGAGTCAGGCTTTCCTCGTCAGCTTCGAAAGGCAGACATCTGATAGTAGCCTTAGTCTCTTCCTTGATGCGTTCCTCAGTTTCTGTAGTACCGTCCCAGTGAGCCAGGATGAATCCACCCTTTTCAATCTGTTCCTTGAACTCATCGTAAGTATCCACCTTCACGATATGTTCGTTTCTGAATTTCAGAGCCTTCTGGTAGATATTGTTCTGGATATCCTCAAGCAGGTTCTTTACATATTCCTCTATGCCGTCGCATGAACGGGTTTCTTTCTCCAGAGTATCACGACGCATAACCTCCATAGTGTTGTTTTCCAGGTCGCGACCGCCCATTACCAGTCTCACAGGCACACCCTTCAGCTCGTAGTCAGCGAATTTGAATCCCGGACGCTTGTTGTCGGCGTTGTCATATTTCACAGAGATACCCATGCTTCTCAGCTTGTTCACGATGCCGTCAACTTTCTCGTTAATCTGGTTCAGCTGTTCCTCGTTCTTGTAGATAGGAACGATAACCACCTGTATAGGAGCCAGATGCGGAGGAAGTACCAGACCGTTGTCATCAGAGTGAGTCATGATAAGCGCACCCATCAGACGTGTAGATACACCCCATGAAGTAGCCCAAACATAATCCAGCTTGTTGTTCTTATCCACAAACTGCACGTTGAATGCCTTCGCGAAGTTCTGTCCCAGGAAGTGAGAAGTACCGCACTGCAGTGCCTTACCGTCCTGCATCAGACCTTCAATAGTGTAAGTGTCAAGCGCACCCGCAAAACGTTCGTTGGCCGATTTCACACCCTTGATAACAGGCACAGCCATGAATTTCTCGGCAAAGTCGCCATACACGTGCAGCATCTTCTGAGCTTCAGCTTCAGCCTCTTCTCTAGTAGCGTGAGCAGTGTGACCTTCCTGCCACAGGAATTCCGCAGTACGCAGGAACAGACGTGTACGCATTTCCCATCTCATTACGTTCGCCCACTGGTTACACAGGATAGGCAGGTCTCTGTACGAGTTGATCCAATTCTTGTAAGTACTCCATATGATAGTTTCCGAAGTCGGTCTGATGATAAGTTCCTCTTCCAGTTTTGCGTTCGGGTCAACAATCACTCCCGATCCGTCTTCGGCATTTTTCAGTCTGTAATGTGTCACTACAGCACATTCCTTAGCAAAACCTTCTACGTGTTCAGCCTCCCTGCTCAGGTATGATTTAGGGATGAGCAGCGGGAAATATGCGTTCACATGTCCTGTTGCCTTGAACATGTCATCCAGCTGTCTCTGCATTTTTTCCCAGATGGCATATCCGTAAGGTTTTATCACCATACATCCTCTCACAGGCGACTGTTCAGCCAGGTCCGCCTTGACCACCAGGTCATTATACCATTGTGAATAGTTTTCACTTCTTTTGGTCAGTTCTTTCAGTTCTTTAGCCATAGCTATTTTTATAATTTGTTTTATGAGTGTGCAAAATTAATAAAAAAAGCGTACAGTATCCCACAGTACGCCAAAAAAGTTATTCCTGATAGTCATAATACCATCTGAATGTATTTCCGAATTCCATTCTCATCCTGTTTCTTTCCTCGTCCTTCGATTTGTAGGTATCCATCTGCCTGTACCTGTATCTCTCCATCAGTTTGTGGCAGGTGCTGTCCTTGTCTTCAATTTCGAAGCTCCACTGCGGATTTTTCTCCTTATACATTATGGCAGCCTCCTTGAAATATCTTGTCAGCGAGTCCCCCTTAATCCTGAAGTCCGCCACAGCCTTTGCAAATCCGTCCATATCCTTCTGCAGCATAAGCCCAGCCAGATAATACAGCCTCGCATTGTAGCAGCTGTCCCCCTTGTATGCCATCCTTTTCAGATACTCCATTCTCCTTTCCCCCGGAGCAGGCCTTTCGCCTATCAGAGCATACACCGAGTCGTTCGTATATCTCAGGGTCTTGCTCGAGTCGTTGTCGAAGAACATCCCGTCAGATTTATAGTATTGCGGATATTCGAACAGCAGTTCCCCCGTTTTCCCCTCTTTAGTCATGGCTAGCATCCTCAGAGCTGTGAGCGTCCTAGTGGTCCTCAGCGACTTTGCGGCACATTTCAGCGCCTTTTCGTTCATGTCCTTCGCCATCAGGTTCTCCATTCTCAGTTCGTTGTGCAGAAACCTGTCCGTGTTTCCCAGACACAATGTTCCCACCGACATCAGCAGCATCAGCGCGATGTTCCATATCATCGACTGCTGCAGGTCAGTATTCTGGCTGTTCGGTATTCTCAGCACCTTCCTTATCATCACCACCGCCACCACGAACAGAACCGTAGCCACAGGCATCACCCACCACCAGGCATATGAGAACCCTTCCATATACAGATTTCTTCCGAATCCCGTCATCGTCACCAGTCCCAGAAACGACGGCAGATAAGCCAGTGCGCTCACTCTTCCCCTGAGCCTCATTAGCAGGTTCAGTCCCCACCTCATTATCAGCAGGATGGTAATGATGATTATTGTTGCCGGCACTATATTGAATTCCTTGTAGCCGTGCGACATCGAATAATGTATAGCCTCCAGCAAGTCCTTTTGGAAATACCCCAGATAAACAGTTGCAAATATAATGAACAGCCCGCCGCACACCAGATTAGTCAGGCGTGCGGCAGTTCTGTTATATTTCCTGTAACCGTAATTACTGTTGTATCCCATAATCAATTCTTAACTCTTTTCAGCACCACTGCAGTTCTTGCAGGCAGATAAAGTTTCAGCCATTCCTTCTTTTCCTTTGCATACATCGGATCGGCGCATGTAAAGTGAGTTATGCTGTCGTCGTTGAAACCGAATCCTCCGAAATCTTTGCTGTCAGTGTTCAGCACCACCTTGTACGAGCCCTTAGGCACCAGGAATCCGTAGTCGGTGAACGATCTTGTCGGGCTGAAGTTGAATACGAAAATCAGATCCTTTCTTCTGTACGCCAGTACCTGATCGCCGTCGTTGTGCCATATTTCCACCACGTCAGTCTTCTGTATGTTCTTCACGCTTCTGATAGTTTCCACCATCTTCTGGTCGAAATCACCCAGATAGTGATAGCACAACTCCTTGTTATCCACCAGGTTCCACTGTCTTCTTGCATATTTGTACGACCATCCGTTGCCGTCTCTCGGGAAGTCAATCCATTCCGGATGACCGAATTCATTACCCATGAAGTTCAGGTAACCGCCGTTGATAGTCGAAGCCGTCAGCAGTCTTATCATCTTGTGCAGAGCCATACCCCTCTGTATCACTCCGTTCTCGTCACCCTTCTTGAAGTGCCAGTACATATCCGCGTCACACAGTCTGAAGATGATAGTCTTGTCGCCCACCAGCGCCTGGTCGTGACTTTCGCAGTACGAAATAGTCTTCTCGTCCTTTCTTCTGTTTGTCACCTCCCAGAACAGGCTCGACGGTTTCCAGTCCTCATCCCTTCTCTCCTTGATAATCTTTATCCAGTAGTCAGGAATGTTCATCGCCATTCTGTAGTCGAATCCGTAACCGCCGTCCTCAAACGGAGCAGCCAGTCCCGGCATACCCGAAACCTCCTCGGCTATAGTGATAGCCCTGGGATTTATGGAATGTATAAGCTTGTTAGCCAGAGTCAGATAGCAGATGGCATTGTCATCCTGATGACCGTTGTAGTAGTCACCATAGTTGCAGAACGCCTCTCCCAGTCCGTGGCTGTAGTACAGCATCGAAGTCACGCCGTCGAATCTGAAGCCGTCGAACTTGAATTCCTCCATCCAGTACTTGCAGTTTGAAAGCAGGAAGTGCATCACCTGGTTCTTTCCGTAGTCGAAGCACAGCGAGTCCCACGCCGGGTGTTCCCTTCTGTCCCCCTGATAGAAATACTGGTTCGGATCGCCTGCAAAGTTGCCCAGACCTTCCACCTCATTCTTCACCGCATGCGAGTGCACAATATCCATAATCACCGCAATGCCCATCTGGTGAGCAGTGTCGATAAGCTGTTTCAGTTCGTCCGGCGTACCGAATCTTGACGACGGAGCGAAGAAGCTCGACACATGATATCCGAAGCTGCCGTAGTACGGATGTTCCTGTATCGCCATAATCTGTATGCAGTTATATCCGTCCTTCGCAATTCTAGGCAATATGTTTTCTCTGAATTCGTTGTACGTACCCACCTTTTCCGCATCCTGAGCCATACCTATATGGCATTCGTAAATCATCAGCGGTCCCACATTAGGGATGAATACTTTCTTCTTGAATTTATATGGTTTTGCCGGATCCCACACCTGAGCGCTGAAAATCTTTGTATTTTCGTCCTGCACCACTCTTGTGGCCCATGCAGGGATACGTTCTCCGCATCCGTTGCTCCAATACACCTTCAGTTTGAACAGGTCGCCATGTTTCATGGCCTTTCCCGGCAGTTCTATTTCCCAGTTTTCGGTTTTCTTGATTTTGTTCAGTTTATATTCCGGTGTCTCCTTCCATCCGTTGAAGTCACCCACCAGATATATGGCAGTGGCATTCGGGGCCCATTCCCTCAGTACCCATTTAGTCTCTTTCCCCTCTTTGATCTTATGTAAGCCGAAATATAAATGTCCTGATGCGAATTCTTCCAGAGAGCATCTTTTAGTCAGTTCCTTTTCTTTTCTTATCACCATTTCGTGTCTTCCGTTAATGGCGTCTGCATATGGTTCCAACCACGGGTCATTTTTAATAATGTTCAAGACTTTGTCCATAATTATTTAAGTTTTTAAGTTCGTGAGTTTTTAGGTCAGTCCGTTGAAATCTGACCTCCCTACCTACAAAAATACATTAATTTTTCAAGGAAAGAAAAAAAAACTAAAAAAAAAGCCCGAAAGCCCTCCTTTTTGTTATGATTTTACATTTTTTTGTCATCCAGGAGCCTTCCATTCTTAAAAGTTCCTTTTCTGATGACTTTTCCTCCGGCATCCTTTTCTATGAATTCCCCGTCTTTTTTGCCGTTCTTGAATTGACCTTCGAACACCGTTCCGTCCTTTTCAGTCAGCACGCCCTTTCCGTGTTCCTTTCCTCTCACGAAGTCACCCGTATATACCGAGCCGTCAGTCATCTTCAGCTTGCCTTTTCCTTCGGCCATATTGTTCTTCCAGCTGCCTTCGTATATGTCGCCGTTCGCCCAGACGTACCTTCCGTGTCCGTTCCTTTCGTTGTTCTTCCATTCTCCGGTATAGACAGCCCCGTTCGCCCATTTGAACGTCCCCTTGCCGTCCTGCTTCCCGTTTCTGAACTCACCCTCGTAAGTATCCCCGTTCGGGTACGTATAAACGCCCCTTCCCGTTCTCTCTCCGTTGGCATATTCACCCTCATATCTCTCCCCGTTGTGGAAGTAATACACACCTTTTCCGTCCTGCATGTCATCCTTCCATTCTCCGGTATATTTGTCGCCGTTCGTATAAGTAAACGTACCCTTTCCATGTCTGAATCCGTCTCTCCATTCCCCTTCGTATTTCGATCCGTCTTCCCATGTCATGTTTCCTTTTCCGTCCTTCAGGTCATCTTTCCATTCCCCTTCATACACAGCGCCTCCGGCCCATACATATTTCCCGTGTCCGTTTCTTTTGCTTCTGCTCCACGTTCCCGTATATATGTCTCCGTTGAAGTAGTCCATCACACCTTCACCCTCCTGCATGTCCTCCATCCACGTACCCTTGTACATGTTGTTGTTCGCAAAGTAGTAAGTGCCCTGTCCCTGCTTCATGTCCTCGCTCCATTCTCCTATATACCTTTCGCCGATGTTCAGCATCATCGTGCCCTCACCATTCCTTTTGCCTTTGGTATATTTACCCTCGTACATGTCGCCGTTCGGATACACCGTCCTTCCCATGCCGTTCGGTTTTCCCCTTTTCAGCTGTCCGGAATATTCCGCCCCGTTCTTAAACTTATAGTATCCCACGGCCAGTTGTGCTTCCGCCATTCCGCACGCCATCATCACACACACAGCCAACCCGTATATTCTCAAATTCATAATCCTTCCTTTCTTTTGAAAATTAAACATTGCCCGCCACTATCTCGACCATTCCGTTCCAGTCCAGATACTTTTCCGCCAGCTCCATAATCCTTTTCTCCGTTATATTCTTTATCGACTCCACTGATCTGTCGAAGAAATTCTCGTCCGTACCGGCAGTATGCACATAAATCCACGCCTCCGTTATCGACAGCGCGTTCTCGTAAGCCCTGCAGATGTCCCCCATCATATAGTTCTTCACCATGTTCAGTTCATCCCTGTCGGCAAGCGTACTCTTCAGCCTGTCCGTCTCCGCCTTCACCTCTTTTATAACGCTCTCCACATACTCGTTGCCCGTTTCCGTGCTTATCACCAGCATGCTCAGTCCCGGATACGACACTATTCCCGAACCTATGCCGTAGGTATAACCCTTGTCCTCCCTGATGTTCTTCATCAGCCTGCTTCCGAAGTATCCGCCCATAATAGTGTTCAGCACCTTCAGGTCTAGGAAATCCTCATGCATCCTGTCCGGCAGGAAACAGCCAATCTTCACCGAGCTCTGCATTCCGTCCTTTTTCTCCACAGTCACCCTCTTCTGCACGGCCCCCCTCGGTTCCGGCATCACAGGATTGGTCTTCTTTCTGTTCTCGCCCCATGGAGTATCCCCGAAATGCTTCTCAATGCACTTCAGCACCCTGTCCGTAACCCTTCCGGCCACGAACATCGTACAGTTGTCCGAGTAGTAGTTCTCCCTGTAGAAATCCTTCAGCATCTCCGCCGACAGCCTCTCGTAGTCCTCGGTTTCTGCAAATCTACCCAGCGGATGTTCCGGACCGAACAGCTCCTTGTTAAGCCTTTTTCTCGCCATCACCTCCACCCTCTGAGCGTTCACCAGATACATCTGCTTGTTGGCTTCCGTCACAATCCTCAGTTCCCTTTCAGGAAACACAGGCTCCTTCACCATCTGCGCCAGCACCCCGATAGTCTTCTCAAAGAATTTTCCCAGCGAGTAAAGAGTGATGAATCCGCTGTTCACCGACGACGACAAGTCCAGCCATGCCCCGTAGAAGTCCAGTTTCTCGGCTATTTCAGCCGAAGTCATCTTCCTTGTACCCTCCCTGAGCATCCTGTTTGTCATCATGGCCTGTAGCGGGAAACTCTGGTCCAGCTGTCCGCTGCCAATCACCAGATCCAGTCTTATCACGTCCTCCATTCCGGTATCTATGATGTTGAGAGCCACGCCGTTAGGCATGATTTTCTTTACCGGTCTTTTTATATTGAAATCGGCTATACAGTCTATAGCCGGCATAGTTCTTCTGTCCACTTTCGAAATTTATAATTGATTCATTGATATGCAAAATTACGAAGAAATTCATAAATTTGTATGCAAAATAATGCAAAAGAATACAATACCTTTCCAAAACCGCTGTCAAAAATGAAAACTTGTATCATATGTATCGGGTCAAATCACAACCCCTCCTCCAATATCACAAAGGCCGTTGAAACCCTCTCAACCCTTTTCCCCGGCATCCTCTGGGGCGAAACCGTTGTCACCCCTGCCGAAGGCGTTTCCGTCCCTGTCCCCGACTATCACAACCGCGCCGCCGTCTTCACCACCAGCATGGGCATATCCGAGTTGAAACACCGCTTCAAGGAAATAGAAAAAGCCTGCGGACGCGGATCAGATTCCAAGTCCACAGGCATTGTACCTTTAGATATAGATTTGCTCCAGTACGATGGAGAAATACTCAAGCCCCGTGATATGCAGATGGGGTATGTCAGAAAAGCGCTGAAAGATATAATATTACCGAACAATGATTGATAAAGTTAAACTGAAATCTATAATTCTTCAATTTCAGTTTCAGTCAGTCCGGTCACCTTTACTATTTGTTCCATAGGAATTCCTATTTCTTTCATAGTGCGGGCATTTCTTATTCTTTCTTCAGTTATACCTCTAGTTATGCCTTCTGTTATGCCTTCAGCTCTACCTTCCGCTCTACCTTCCGCTCTACCTTCCGCTCTACCTTCAGCTCTACCTTCAGCTATGCCTTCCGCTCTACCTTCGGCTATGCCTTTCGCTCTACCTTCCTCAATTCCTTTTTTCCATCCGGCCTCCCTTGCATCTTCTTCCACAATCCGGCTCACTCTATATCTGTCCAGAGCTTTGTCATACGCTATACGGTCTTCCAGCGAAAGATTTGCCACTGCCGCAAGTTCATTCAGTCTGTTAAACACCTGTTCTTTCAGCGCGTCAGGCATTCTGTTCCAATGTTGCATATTTTTAAGAGTATAAATAAGTTTGTCATATAAAGTTTCACATTCTCCGAGTTCCTTAGTGAAATACGGGAACTGCAGATAAATCTGTCTGAAGTGTGTATTGATAACCTTCCCGTTTTCACGGTCAGCAATTACAGTATCCGTGCGGAATTTTTCATCAAGTCCCGGCTCTTTGAAATTCATCAGGAAAATGCCATACACAGTCGATAATTTATACCTGGCCCCATAACTCTCTGCGTTAGGTTCACCTAGGAACAGTTCGTCATCATTCTTCACTCCAATGCCTTCATCTCCTGTTACCGGTTTCAGTTCCCGTTCCTTTTTCCTTTTTTCCCTGACATTCTCCACCTGCCTTCCTATAGCCCTGCACATATAGAACAGCGTACGGTCTATGAAATTACTGTGCGATCTGTTTTGCATTTCCACTATGATATATTCTCCTGTCGATGTCAGGCAATATAGGTCATAGATTATACCGGCATCATCGATATTGTCCGAATTGTTTTCCTTGTCCAGGAAAGTCAGATTTTCTATATGATGTTCTCCCTTTAGCAGTTCGTTCAGCAATGTGATGAGAAGTTCCTTGCTGGCCGGTTGCCCAAAAATGATTTTGAATCCCAGATCCGTAAAAGGATTCACAAAATGTCCCAAACCGATGTTCCTGTAACTCATATTCTAATACATTTCTATTTGATGCTGTACCTGCAAATATAATGTTATTTTGCAATCTAACCAAATTCGTCGCACAATGAAGGAAAATTAGTCAAATTGTAACTGGTCACCCTGTCCAAACAACTAAAAACTGACAACTCTTATTTAACAATCCACCTCTCCACATTCCTCTTCTCATAGCTGAAGTTCACACCCACTTTCACCAGCTTCCTTCCGTCACATTCGAAAGGCAGCGCATAGTCCTTGCTCTCTATCTGTTGCATTGCCTCTTCCGCT
>NZ_JANRHK010000023.1:0-52796 GCF_024733815.1 Bacteroides sp. ET336 | reverse complement strand
TATACTGAAATTATGATAAAGAATTTATTTTTCTCATTGGGATTGCTCTTAATGTCCGGTCCTGCTTTTTCTGAAAGTGCCGGAAGGGCTGTAAATCCACTTATTTATTCTGATGTACCCGATATGTCGATGGTTAGGGTTGGAGACACGTATTACATGAGCAGTACAACCATGCACATGGTTCCCGGTGTACCTATAATGAAATCAAAGGATTTGTCGAACTGGGAACTTGCATGTTATGCGTACGACACCCTTACTGACAGTCTGGCTACGATGAATCTTGAGGATGGAAAGAATACATACGGACAGGGTTCGTGGGCAAGCTGCATCCGCTACCATAACGGAAAGTATTATGTCTCTACCTTTGCTCAGACTACCAATAAAACATATTTTTTCATTACGGACAATCCAGAAAAGGGCCCGTGGAAACGTATAGAGTTTTCTCCTTCGTATCATGACATGAATTTCTTTTTTGATGAGGACGGTAAAAAATATATGATTTACGGAAATGGAAAGCTTGTCATGGCAGAGCTTAAAGACGATTTGTCGGGAATATTGCCTGAAACCAAACATGTTCTTATAGAGAATGCCAGTGCTCCTGCAGGAGACAATATCATGCTTGGTTCTGAAGGCTCGCAGCTGTTTAAGGTGAATGGTAAATACTATCTGTTTAATATCGTATGGCCAAGAAACGAAATGCGTACGGTAGTGGTTCACCGTGCTGATAAGATTACAGGTCCTTATGAGGGCAGGGTAGTGTTCCAGGACAAGGGAATTGCCCAAGGTGGTATCGTTGATACTCCAGATGGACGGTGGTTTGCTTATCTGTTCCAGGATTGTGGGGCGGTAGGACGTATCCCTTATCTGGTGCCAATGGAGTGGAAAGACGGATGGCCGGTTATTGGAGTAAACGGCAAAGCTCCCGAATATCTGGATTTGCCTGCTTCCAAAGGTCTAGAGCCGGGAATTGTATGCTCCGATGATTTCTCAAGAAAGTCTGGTGAGAGGGCATTGCCTCTGACATGGCAGTGGAACCATAATCCTGATAATTCCTTGTGGTCTGTTTCCGACCGTAAAGGTTATCTGCGCCTTACTACAGGAAGTGTAACCAACTCTATCTTACAAGCTAAAAATACATTGACACAACGAACTTTCGGTCCTGTATCGTCGGCTACTACCTGTGTAGATGTTTCTGCAATGAAAGACGGTGATTATGCGGGTCTGTCGCTGTTCCAGAAAAAATACGGTTATGTGGCAGTGAAGAAAGTTGATAACAAGAGATATATTGTCATGGAGGACGCTTCCGGCAATGAACCAGTGGAAGTGGCCTGCATACCGTGTAAATCAGATAAAGTGTATTTTAAGGCAGAATGTGATTTCAGGAACCGCACTGACAAGGGCTATTTCTATTATAGTCTTGACGGTAAGAAATGGACTGAAATAGGTAGTGTGGTGAAAATGCAATACACCATGCCGCATTTCATGGGATATCGTTTCGGATTGTTCAATTATGCCACTAAAGAGACAGGCGGTTATGTCGATTTTGACTTTTTCAAGATAGACGACAGTATCTCCAGATAATGTATATCTGATATATCTGATATAAAAGAAAAAAGTTCCCGGATTGTTACATTTTCGGGAACTTTTTTGTTGGGATATGTTATATTAGTAACTTTGCCTGTACGAATATTTATAAGATATGGAAAACTTTGCAGCAATAGATTTTGAAACAGCCAACTATGAGCGTAGTTCTGTTTGTTCTGTCGGCATCGTTATAGTGCGTAATGGTGAGATTGTTGACAGATTTTATTCATTGATACAGCCCGAACCTAATTATTACAATTACCGTTGTTCGTGCGTTCATGGATTGAGCTGTTCTGATACTGACGATGCTCCTGTATTTAGCGAAGTATGGTCAAAAGTAGAACCTTTGATAGAAGGTTTACCGTTGGTGGCACATAACAAGTCTTTCGACGAAGGATGTCTGAAAGCGGCTTTTCGCATTTACAGGATGGACTATCCGGACTATGAGTTTTATGACACATTGTATGCGGCACGCAAGGCATTCCCTTATTTGGACAATCACAGGCTTGACACTGTCGCTGCTGAATGCGGTTATGACCTGTCACATCATCATCATGCCCTGGCTGATGCAGAGGCGTGTGCGGTGATAGCCATAAATATTCTGTAGGCATCCGGCAGTCCGTCAATCTGAAAGAACCGTCATTTATTGTCCTTAAAGAATTTCTTGTGATAATATGAATTTGCGGTATAAAGAGCTGCTACAGGATTATTGCCTGTCACACGGTCTTTGGTCACAAGAGTAGTGACATACGCATCCGAATATTTGTAGAACAGGCTGTCATGTCCCACGCACAAACCAATCACCACATTCAGGTCGGTCTTTGCCTTGTTAAGCAGGCGTGCCTGCATTATCGGGTTACACATGGCAGGGCCTATCTTCTCACATTCTGCCGGTATTCCCATTGATGTTTTTGCCTGACCGGCAACTTTGCATATCACCGAATAGACTTCGAAACCGTTGGCACGAAGTATTTTTGCAAAAATACGTGCCTCGTTTATCAGGCCGATACAATTGGCTATCCCTATACGTTTGGCATTAATCTTCCTGGCAAACTCCATTATTTCCTGTACTCGTGTCCACTGGCAGTAACCTTCGTATTCCACTTCGGCACTGGCAATCATTATTTGTCGGTTGTTGCCTTCGTCATATCTTTCCAGAGCCCATTCCTTATCTTCTTCAGTCAAGGCTGTAGTTAGGCAGAAGTCAGGATATGTGCGGTCCTTGAACTTGCAGTTCTGTGTTCCGCAGTCCACACATGAGTGTATTGTTTCTTTTTCCATAATATAAAATTATTTCATTCCTTTCATCGTAAGCTGTACACGCTTCCTTTCATGGTCTATTCCGAGGACTCTGACACGTACATGCTGATGTATGCTGACCACACTAGTAGGATCGCTCACGAACTTGTCAGCAAGCTGGGAGATGTGCACAAGACCGTTCTCCTTTATACCTATATCGACAAAACAACCGAAGTTGGTAATGTTTGTCACTATTCCCGGCAGTTCCATGCCTTCACGGAGATCGTCGAGTGTTTTTACGTCCTTGTCGAACTCGAATACCTGAATCTGCTGACGAGGGTCTCTTCCCGGTTTGTCGAGTTCCTTCATTATGTCGTTCAGGGTAGGGAGGCCTACTGTGTCTGTGACATATTTCTTTATATCTATTTTAGCTCTCAGTTCCTTGTCTTTGATAAGGTCGGCTACAGTACATTTCATGTCCTTTGCCATCTTTTCCACTATGGCGTAGCTTTCAGGATGAACGGCTGAGTTGTCGAGAGGATTGTCTGCTCCAGGTATTCTGAGGAAACCGGCACACTGTTCGAATGCCTTAGCTCCCATGCGGGGAACTTTCAAGAGTTCTTTGCGTGATGCGAAAGGTCCGTTTTCAGTTCTGTAGTCCACAATGTTCTGAGCTAGTGAAGGCCCTAGGCCTGATACGTATGTCAGAAGATGCTTGCTGGCAGTATTGAGGTTCACTCCGACAAGGTTTACACAACTTTCCACTGTGCGGTCAAGAGACTCTTTCAGCTTGGTCTGGTCAACATCATGCTGGTATTGTCCCACACCGATGGATTTTGCATCAATCTTTACCAGCTCTGCCAGAGGGTCCATCAGACGACGGCCTATGGAGACTGCTCCACGCACAGTTACATCATAGTCAGGGAATTCCTCGCGCGCTGTTTTCGAAGCCGAATAGATTGAAGCACCGTCCTCGCTTACCACGAACACTTGCACCTCACGGTCGTATCTTTGGGAAGTTACGAAACGCTCTGTCTCACGGCTTGCGGTTCCGTTTCCTATGGCGATTGCTTCTATCTTGTATTGTTCAACGAGTTTTACAATCTTTCTTGCAGCCAGTGCCTCTTCCGATTTAGGCGGATGAGGGTATATGGCTTCGTTGTGAAGCAATGTTCCCTGAGCGTCCAAACATACCACCTTACAGCCTGTTCTGAATCCCGGGTCGATACCCATCACACGTTTCTGTCCCAATGGGGGAGCAAGAAGCAGCTGTCTCAGGTTTTCGGCAAATACACGGATTGCCTCCTCGTCGGCTTTCTCTTTGCTGAGAGCTGAGAACTCTGTTTCGATGGTCGGTTTAAGCAGGCGTTTGTAAGCATCCTTTACCGCTTCCGCCACTTGCGAAGAGCATTCACCGTTACCTCTTACGAACTGACGTTCAAGTCTGTCTGTACATTCTTCGTCTTCTTCCGGTGAGATTGTCACTTTCAGAATTCCTTCGGCTTCACCACGGCGGATTGCAAGCAGACGGTGTGAAGTACAGCGCTTCAGTGGTTCGCTGAAATCGAAATAGTCGCGATACTTTGCAGCATTCTCTTCCTTCTCTTTGCCTTTCACCACTTTGGCTGTTATGACAGCCTGACGTGTAAATATATTTCTTACTTGATTTCTTGCTCTTTCATCTTCGTTCACCTGTTCGGCAATGATGTCGCGTGCACCTTTCAGCGCATCTTCTTCGTCCTTTACTTCACCCTTTACGAACTGGGCTGCCTTTGCCATAAGGTTGTTTTCTCGCTGCATCATCAGGATGATTGCCAGTGGCTCAAGTCCTTTCTGGCGAGCGGCTTCGGCCCTCGTTTTTCTTTTAGGCTTGAAAGGAAGATATATGTCCTCCAGTTCTGTAGAGTCCCAGCAGTTGTCTATTCTGCTCCTCAGCTCGGCAGTCATTTTGCCCTGCTCCTCTATAGTGGAAATGATGGTTTCCTTGCGTTTTGCAAGTTCGCACAGTTTCTCGTATCTGTCGTTTATTTCGCTTATCTGCACCTCGTCCATTCCTCCTGTAGCCTCTTTCCTGTACCGGCTTATAAAAGGTATGGTTGCTCCGCCCTGAAGAAGTTTCAAAGTGTTTTCCACTCTGTGCTCCTGAAGTTTCATGGCGGCAGCTATCATCTTGCTGAATTGTTCCATGTGATTGTGTGTGGATATTAGTTTAAGTTTATTCTTTTACCAGACATGCGTCAAGCTCTTTGATGAGCTGTTCCTTGTCCATATTTTTTCCTATGAATACTATTTTCTGCATTCTGTCGCCGTACTTATCGTCCCAGTCTCTCATCAGTCCCGGTTCTTGTTCCAGCAGTCTTTTGATGTCTGCTTCCGGCAGGGTGGCATACCATAGTCCGGCTTCGGAAATCTGTTTCTGCTTGCCTGCCTGTTCGAAGAGGTACGACATTTCAGGCTGGTCGCTGAAGTAGCATACGCCTTTGGCGCGTATTACACTTTTCGGCCATCTTGAAGAAATGAAGTAATCGAAACGGTTCATGTCGAATGCTGCACGTCTGAAGTAGAGTAGTGTGCTTATGCCGTATTCTTCTGTTTCGCCACCTTCGTGGTGATGATGGTGTCCGCACGAACATTCTCCTTCGTGGTGGTGATGTCCGCATGAACATTCTTCCCCGTTTTCGTGATGATGATGCTCGTCATGATTGCAGTGGCATTCTTCATCATGATGGTGATGATGGCAATGGCTGTCTGTATCTTCTTCAGTTACATGCTTGCCCAGTTCCTGTACCCATCCTGCTGATGCTGCTACGTGTTCGTATCTGAACATCGAAGTTGATATAATCCTGTCAAGATCAATATCTGCATAGTCGCATTCTATAATATCTGCAGCAGGCTGAAGTGTCTTTACTATACGGTGTATGGTCTCAAGTTCTTCTGGGGTTACTTCTGAAGCTTTATTCAGTAAAACTATATTACAGAATTCAATTTGGTGTATAAGCAGATTTTCAATATCGTCTTCAGAAAGATTTTTATCTGTAAGGCTTTCAGCACAGCAGAATTCATCCTTCATACGAAGTGCGTCAACCACTGTTACCACAGAGTCAAGGCGTGTGATTCCATACTTGGTATATGCGCCTCCAAGTTGAGGTATCGAGCAGATAGTGTTTGCTATAGATTCCGGCTCACATATTCCGCTTGCTTCTATAACTATATAGTCGAATTTCTCTGTTTTGAGGATTCCTAAAATCTGTTCTATAAGGTCTGTTCTCAGTGTGCAGCATATACATCCGTTCTGCAGAGCCACAAGGCTGTCGTCGTTCATACCGACAACTCCCTGACGCTGTATCAGTTCGGCATCAATGTTCACTTCGCCGATGTCGTTTACAATGACAGCAAATCTGATGCCCTTTTTGTTGGAAAGAATTCTGTTGACGAGAGTGGTTTTCCCACTTCCCAGATATCCTGTAAGCAACAGTACAGGTATTTTTTTAATTTTATCCATCTATATTCTGATATAAGAATCTCTTGATGCTCTTCTTGGCAGTCTTTTCAAATTCTTCAGGATATAGTTTGACTTTTGAAATCTGCGAGAATGCAGGAAGAGTTTTGTTAAGTTCTATTCTGTTTTGCTCTATGGCTTCTTCCAGTTGTGATAATGACAGTCCGTGTGCAAAAGCGTCATCGCTGTCAGGATATACCAGTGCGACAAGTTTCTCGCCTTTCAGTATGATAAGCGATTCGTTGACGTACGGCATATTGTTCAGCTTGGCCTCAATTTCTTCTGGATAGATATTTTGTCCAGTAGAAGTGAGCAGCATGTTCTTGCATCTTCCTTTTATGAAGATGTTGCCTTCCGCATCTTTTATAGCCATGTCGCCTGTGTGCAGCCATCCTTCATTGTCTATGGCCTGTGATGTAGCTTCCTCATTCTTGTAATATCCCAACATCACGTTTGCGCCACGGCAGACAAGTTCGCCCGGTACTGTTTCCGGATTGTCGGAAAGGACTTTGGTTTCCATATTTGCTACAGTCTTTCCGCATGACTGGTATTTTATTTCGTCCCAACGGCTGTGGCATATCAAAGGCGCACATTCCGTCATACCGTATGCAATGGTGTAAGGGAAGTTTATCTTTCTTAGGAAGGCCTCTACTTCGGCATTGAACGGAGCACCGCCTATGACTATCTCGATGAAATTGCCTCCGAATGCCTGCATTGCGTGATGACGTATCTGTTCTTTAATCTTGTCGCTGATGATAGGCAGGTTAAGAAGCAGTTTTCCCAGTTTGTTGTCAACGTGCGGCAATATGTTCTTCTTTATAATCTTTTCTACTATAAGCGGAACGCATGCGATAACTCTAGGCCTTATTTCTGAAAAAGACTCTGCTATAATCTTAGGACTTGGCATACGTGTCAGGAACCAAAGATGTGCTCCTACTGTGATGCCGTATAGAAAATCGAACACAAGGCCGAATATATGTCCCAATGGCAACATTGAAACGATGTTGTCACCGGCCATAAGTCCTACTTTCTCGTGTATGTGGATGATGTTCGATTGAATAGCCTTGTACGGGAGCATTACACCTTTAGAATATCCCGTAGTGCCGGAAGTATAATTGATTACTGCGAGCTCTTCCGGTTCCTCTTTTCTGTAGGAAACTTGTTCGGCTCTGAAACGGCACGGATATTTCTTTCCGAATTCCTCGTTAAGATGCTCTCTGGCGTATGTCAGCTGTTCTGAACGTGAAACCACCAGATCGAAATTCTTCAATTCTATGATACCTTCAAGCAGAGGCATACACGCTTCGTTCAGGTTCTCCCATATCTGGTCGCCGGCAAACAGCATTCTCGCTCCAGAGTGATTTACTATGTGGTGTATGTTGTCAGGCTTGAATTCGTGAAGGATTGGCACTGCCACACCGCCGTATGTGATTATTGCCAGAAACATTGCAGTCCAGTTTGCACTGTTACGTCCGCACAATGCTATCTTGTCTCCCGGTTTTATTCCTGCATGTTGGAGCAGAATATGCATTTTCTCAATCTTTCTTGCTACATCCTTATATTGGAGTGTTATTCCCTTATAGTCAGTTAGCGCATTTCTGTCCCAGTTTTGTTTTATGCTTTTTTCTATTAATTCTATAAAGCTGTTGTTTAATTCCATGTCAAACAAAATATGTACACATTTCGTGATAATGTGTGCAAAAATAGTAAAAGTTAATTTAACGTAGGCATGGTATGTTTATTTATTTTTAATTATTCCTGCCATTTCTGTATAAATCCTTATATTTGCAGTGTTAAAGATTTACATTTATGCTTATTTACAATACTACATTTCATGTTGAGATGAATGATGCCAGAAATTTCGTAATCTGGTTGAACGAGTGTTATATCCCTGAAGCAGAGAAGACCGGGGAGTTGAAAAATCCGCGTATCTTGCGTATTCTGAGTCATAAGGAACAGGACAGTGAATGCTTCTCGCTCCAGTGGGAGGTTGAAGACAGCGCAACCCTTCATAACTGGCATACCAAGTGTGGTGCCCGTCTTAATGAGGAAATGACAAAGATTTTCAAGGATAAGATTATAGGTTTCCCTACTTTGATGGAGGTAATAAAGTGATTCAGCCCGTTAAGGAAAAGATAATTCTTGGTATTGACCCCGGAACAAACATTATGGGATATGGTGTCATCAAGGTTGTTGGCACCAAAGCCGAAGTTGTCACCCTTGGTGTGATAGACATGCGTAAGTTTACCGATCCGTATCTCAAACTGAAGCATATCTACGAACGTGTGCAGGGGGTGATAAACTCATACCTGCCTGACGAGCTTGCCATAGAGGCTCCTTTCTTCGGAAAGAACGTACAGTCCATGCTCAAACTGGGCAGGGCTCAGGGGGTGGCTATAGTGGCGGCATTGTGCAGGGATATACCTGTGACGGAATATGCCCCGCTAAAGATTAAGATGGCCATTACCGGTAACGGTCAGGCAAGCAAGGAGCAGGTAGCGGACATGCTGCGACGCATGCTCAAAATAAGGAAAGAGGATATCGGACCTTTTATGGATGCCACAGACGCCTTGGGAGCGGCATATTGTCATTACCTGCAGATGGGGCGGCCTGAAACCCATAAGGCTTATTCGGGATGGAAAGATTTTATAGCGAAGAATCCTGATAAGGTGGTGAAGTAGTTCTTAATTAATAATTAAAAATTAATAGTTAAGAATTGCTGCTAAGAACTAAAAGCTAACAACCAACAACTAAAGAAAAACAATGCAACAACGAGTTATTTCAGTATCAAATGGCGTTACCCGTCATCCTCTGTACAGAATGGGTAAGCCTGTAGATTTCTGCCTGAATGCAGGCGAGCAATTGGCTGTAGTAGGTCCAAACGGTGGAGGTAAAAGTATTCTTATAGATATCATTACAGGAAAATATCCACTGTTGATGAATGAGGTGGCATACGATTTTTCACCTTCAAGTTCAAATCTTGTTTCGGACAATCTCAGATACATAACATTCCGTGATTCGTATGGCGATGCAGACGGCGGCTATTACTATCAGCAGAGATGGAACTCGCAGGATATGGAGAATATTCCTGTCGTGGGTGATCTTCTTCCTCAGTGCAAGGATGAAAAGCTGAAAGAAAGTCTTTACACTCTGTTCAGAATAGAAGAAATGCTGCAGAAGCCTATCATACTTCTTTCAAGCGGAGAGTTGAGAAAGTTCCAGCTGACAAAGACATTGCTTTCTGGACCAAGAGTTCTCATTATGGATAATCCTTTCATCGGACTTGATGCCCGTACACGTGATTTGCTTAAGTCGCTTCTTGCAGAGCTTATAAAGGTTATAGGTCTTCAGGTTATCCTTGTACTTTCCAAATCGGACGATATTCCTGACTTCATCACTCATGTGATAACTGTTGAGAATATGATATGTGGCGAGAAACTTCCACGTTCCGAATACACTGGTGTCTGTGTACCGGAAAAGATGCTTTCCGACGAAAAGGTTCAGGCTATACTTGATATGCCTTATAAGGATAATCTGTATAAGGCAGCCAATGTAGTCAAACTGAATAAGGTAAGTATCCGCTATGGCGAAAGAACTATTCTCCGTGAACTTGACTGGACAGTGAAGTGTGGAGAGAAATGGGCCTTGAGCGGCGAGAACGGTGCCGGTAAATCAACACTTCTGAGTCTGGTTTGTGCCGACAATCCACAGAGCTATGCCTGCGACATCACTCTGTTCGACCGTAAGCGCGGCAGTGGCGAGAGTATATGGGAAATCAAGAAGCATATCGGTTACGTCAGTCCTGAGATGCACAGAGCCTATCTGAAGAATATTCCTGCCATAGATATTGTGGCAAGCGGACTTCACGATTCTATAGGACTTTACAAGCGTCCTAAGGAAGAGGACAGGGAAGTGTGTCTGTTCTGGATGGATATATTCGGAGTGAAGCAGTTGGCAGACAGGAGTTTCCTGCAGTTGTCGAGCGGCGAGCAGCGACTTGTCCTTCTGGCACGTGCTTTCGTGAAAGACCCTGAGCTTCTGATACTCGACGAACCTCTTCACGGACTTGACCTGTACAACCGTCGTCTGGTGAAAGATGTAATAGAAACATTCTGCCGTCGAAACGACAAGACCATGATTATGGTTACCCATTACAAGGAAGAGCTTCCTGCCTGCATCACCGATTCATTGTATCTGGTGAGAAACAGGTAAATAGAGATTTTTACTTTATATAATGGTTCACCGGCTGTTCACTAAATGTTCAGTAAGCAGCCGGTGAACTTGTGATAAATTGGTGAAAAATATAATTTTTCCAATTAAGAATTAAACTATTTATCTCATGTTAATGTATGGCTTTATTACATCAATGCTCCAAGCGTAATTGAGATTGGCTTGTGAACCATCATAAAAAGTTCCTGATGTTATACCGACAACTTCGCCATATTCATTTATTAATGCTCCGCCACTACTTCCATGGTCTATAAGTGCGCTGATTTGCATTAAATTTCTGTCACGCCATTGTGAAATTTCTCCGGACGAGAATGTGTTTTCCAATCCTCTAGGACTTCCTATTGCAAATACTTTCTCACCTACATTGGGTTTACGTCCTGCAATTGGAATATAGTTAGTATTTGCTATATTTACTTTGAATAGGATAAAGTCTTCCTGTTCATTACGTTTTATGATTTCGGAAACTTTATAAGTTTCTTTACTGCCAGCTAACTTGATGCCTTCTTCTCCAATATTTGTGTTTTTAAATACATGATAATTGCTTACGGCAAGTCCTGAATTGTTTATAAAAAAGCCTGAGCCTTGATACATATTATATCCATCTGATGTATAAATCATAAATACAGCTGTATTGTATCTGGAAAATACTTCCGCTCCATCCATTTTTTCTACATTTCGCCTGTTTCTAGATACTTCAATATTAGTGTTTGTCATAGTACTTGGATGTGAAACAACACTCCTTTCTTGTATGAAGTTTTCTCTCTTATGACCTGACTTATGGGCACACCCAGTTAATGATAAAATACCAATTATAAATAGTAATTTACTTGCTTTCATTTCGTTCAAAAATATTTTTAGGAAGGATATGTATCAAAAAACGCTGATTTTCTCTTTCGTTCAGCTCTCTCATAGAATGAGTATCAAGTCTTCCGTCACCACTACCGGAAATTTGAATTTCACAGTTGCGCCCGAACTGAATTCCGCATTGGTTTATCCAATACCGCAGAAGTCCCAAAGCTCTTTGGTAGCTTAACTCATAGTTAAGTGTGTAAGCGTCAAGGGAAGCCTGTCCCTCAATAATTAGAAGATACTGGTTTTCACGATGATTATATAAGAATTTTTCTATTTCTTTTCCTGCCTGATGAAGTTGCATTAATATTTCATGCTTGTTTGTGGTTTCAATTCTATTTATATCAGATTCTCCTATAGGATACCTTACAGCTATATTTAACACATATTTTTTGTATTCTGGTCGATATGTAAAGTGGTCTCTGCTTAAATCTTTGGTTGAAGATTCTACTTTTTGAATTTCTTCAAGTTGATGTTCGGTCACTTCCATTCTTTTATGTAGAACTACAATTACCAGAATAAATAGAACAAGCATGATAAAGAACAGGCTTGTCATAAGATCAGAATAGCTTGTCCAGAAAAAAGATTCTTTCTTTTGTGCCATACCTTTCAAAGTTTTAGAGGTATATAATACCCAGATAATCTAATATAATTGCAGATAAAAATAACAAACTAGTCAAAGCAATTATAATTAATGCACACCATCCGCTTATTCTCATCCAATTAGGCATAGATTGCACAACAATTTGATTTTCTGTATTACTATACTTATTGTTTTCTTTCACTTCAGGAATTCTTTGATTTAACTGCGACACAGCATGTTGCACTGATGTTGTTATTTCTTGAGCTAATGTCTTGTTTGATTCTTCTATCTTTTCTATCAAAATGTTAAGGTGTTCAGGAATTGCAGAAATACCTTCCAATTGTTGTTTCAATAGCGGCATCTGTTTAAGCTGTGTCTCAAACTGTGTGGTAATCTCATTACTTATACGTTTGAAAGTTTCTTGTTCTTCTTTAATTATACTTTTGAAATTCTCACTTTGCTCGACAAATTTTGCATTAAGTTCAGTCATGTTGGCAGCAGTAGACTCTTTTATGGTTTTCAATGAATCACGTAATGCGATATCTGCATCTCCTGTATCTTTGGCTATTTCACCTTTATGTCTGTTAAAGAAATCGCGTATTTCTTCTAATATATGTAGTCTTTCTGCTTCAGACTTGAACATACTTTCAAATCGGTGTATTGCATCTGTATATCCTTTTATTTCATCAAGATACAAATTGAAATCTTCAAGTTTACATGTACATTCTTTGAGCTCCTGTAAGACATTAATATTGACTTTTGCCATTTTCATTACATCCATATCATGAACTGTCTTTATGACTTCAGCTTGTATTGCATACGACTCGTTTACCTTAGCAAGGGCCTTACCCAAATTGTTAGTATTATCTGCAAATGTAGCATTAAATTTGTTCAGGTTCTTTACAAGTTTTCCTAATGCTTCTGATGTGTCAGATGGCAGTTCAGGTAACAGTTTTGACTGCATCCAAGCCAAAAATGAATTTTTGCCACTTTCTTCTTCCAACTTGCATCGTTTGAATAAGACTGAGTTTAGTGTGGTAAGAATTATACCACAAATTGAAGCGGCCATTGCCCATGCAACACCTAAAAGCAAATCATTAATACCATTGGCAGCTATGTCAGATGCATTACTGATATTAACTGTTCCACTGCCCATTAGCGTAAGAATTGCTTGTGAGTCCAATAAATCCCACAATCCTATAATAACACCAGCCATAGTACCTGCAAGTCCGCAATACAACGGAATAGGTGTTTGAACAGCTATGTCATTTTCTACAGTATCGCAATGCCTATCTATTGCATCTTTCAAAACACCATAATCAATTACAGAACCAGAACTGCTTCCGAGGTATTTATTAATGGAATGTACTATTGCGTCGAAAACCTTATTCCCTTTTCCGGAAATACCATTCACAAAGTTCGTTTCGGCATCATACGATAAGGTCCAGGATTTATTCTCATTGAATATGTTTTTGAATTCGTTCATTCTTGCTCTATTCTGAACAAAGAATATTATCTGAACTAAAATTACAGAAAGTATTATTATTGCTACAAGACTCATATTCAACTAAGTTTTATCTTTGTTGGAGATACTATACTCCAGTTTCCTTTTGAATTTTTCTTTACTTTTCCCTTTTCTATAACTTGGAAATTTTTAGCTTCTTTTATAGGTACACCTTCCATACAAACAGCATTTTCTATTCCATCAACACTTCTTATAGCATCCAATTTTAATACCGTGTATTCTCCTTCTGTGTCACCAACCCATGCCTTAAACAAGGCATTATCATTTTTTGATACCATACATTCATTAAAATAACTGTTACCTATAAGCATACCAAAATAACCTTCCTTTGTTTCTTTGACATTCATTTCTGGTTTAATCTTTTCTTCAGCTATTTCAATAGTAGGTGTAATCGGTTTGTTTTCCATAGGTTTATACCTATAATTGTTTTTAGGGCAGTCTTCTTTTTGAGGCTTTGAAATTGGAGTCTTGCTGGTTCTACTCTCATATTCCTTTATTCTATCAGATAATTTGTAAATGTCAGAACGATGTCTATCCAATCTGTTTTTAATATCTCTAAGTGTGATATAAAAATATCGCATAAGATAAAGAACTAGAATAGATACAACTGATACTATAATTATCCAAATCAAAGGTATCTCTGATTTTTTTTCTTTTAGTGTTTTTATTTCTTTTTGCTGGTTGTCTATAGTTCTTTTCTGCTCTTTCAATTCCTTTTTTAAGGAAAAAAGTTCAGACTTCAAACTATCAATATGCGAATTGACTTCTTTTATCTTATTATCCTCAAATACTTCTTTGTTCGTAGGAAGATTTTGGGCTCTTGTACTGTCAGAACAACCATAAGAAACAGTACATAGAGCAAGAAATATTATTATTAATATGTTTTGCATATCTTTATTTTTTATTCTATTCATTTATTAAAGACTGGTATATCTCTTGAGAAATAGCATGAAGTACACCTTTTATCGGATAGAAGAAAAAGGTTTCCTCTATGGTATCTGTACTTTCCGATTCTTCTTTTCGTTGTGCTATACCTTTCTCAAGATAAGTATCCAAGTCATTGTTAGATACATAGGAAGCTATCTTTAATGAATTATAATCTACTCCAAAATTCTTGTCAAAATTGAACTTTTCATTCATTTCTTTTAATGTAAAATTAAAGAAATCTTTGACTGCATGAATAGTAGCACCTTTATATTCATCAGTTACACAATCGTAAGTGTCTGATGGAGTTACAAAACCTGAACAATCACTTTTGAACACAATTATATCCTCAACATCATTTTTCCCTTCACCTACAATACCTCCTTTACAAGTTGATTCTTTAGGATTGTAGTCTTTCTCCATACCTAATATTTCAAGTTCTTTTCCGTATGGTTTATTTAATATACTTTCGAATACCAACTTTGTATATTTAGCAAGTAGTTTGGCGTCAGGAGTAATTATACGTATAACCTTGCTACCGTTACCGCTGAAAGATATATGTCTTGGAACATCCAATCTTTTAGCTTTCACAATTTGAGCTATATGATAAATTATAGCAGTATAAAACAAAATAAAAACAATCTTGAATTTTTCATCTTCCTGTAATATATAGTTAAAGTCAACTTTCTTGTCATTAACTTTTGCTTTCTTCACTATAGTATTGTCCTTTAACCCAAATAAGAAAGAAGCCATATTAGAGGGTTTACTATTGCATGAACTATTAAATATGCTTATCAGTTCTGACAATCTCTTATCTTCCAATAATTTCAGAATCTCGTTTTTGTAATAATCCACAATACCGTTATTGTCATCCAAATCGGAGAACGAGTTTTCAAACAATACGTTAGATGCAAATCGGAATGATGTTACAAAATCAATTTCTTTATTGTTGGAGAATGCAATATCCGTTGTTCCTCCACCAATATCTATGTTTATCAGATTGGTAGCTGTGGCATAACGCTTGAAGAAATATTGTATAGGAGCAGACGATTCCGTCATACGGTAAGTAGTTCCGTCACCAAAATATTTCTTGAAAGCATTGTCCCATGTTGCTTGAAGACGTTTAAGTCTTTTGGGAGCCATACTTATAGGGTAGAACCATGTAATCTTGGTTTTTTGCAAATCACCATTGTTGAGCAATACTTTGTTGCGTATAATCAACATCAGACATCTGACGTATGAATCTATCACATCGTCTTCTCCGCTGCCCCACTTTATATTGTATTTGAAATTGTTATACGGCAATTCACGTCTTTTGTCGTAGGTGAATGGAATGTTAACCAAAGCAAACGGTTCTATGACATTTGTCCAATCAGTAGTCTTGGCATATGATAATACTGTTCTTGTAGGAAATCTGAAATCTTCTGTTCCGATTTCGTCTGGCAGGAAGTCCTTTTCAATCAACTGTTTTTCCAATATCAAGTCAATGGCATTTCCCATGTCATCCTTTCTCTGGAGAAATATCTCGCAATGTTGCTTGTCTTCTTTTGACAATGAAAATACCTTTGAGTTCTCGCCAGATTTTCTATACTCCACGTGAGTATTCGATGTTCCAAGGTCTATGGCAAATTCGAATGTATCTATGCTTTTTTGTTCCTTGAATATAGGAACTATTAATCCTGAGTTACCATTACGATCAGAAATCCGGATAAAATCGAAGTTTGAATACTCTATATGGTAAGTCTCTGCCTTGAAGTTACCGCCTTGTTTATCTTCGTTTCTGCAAGATTTAGACGTAAGAGATATTTTATTTGATTGGGAATAGAAAGTGAAATCGTATTTTGAGGACACACCGCTCACGCATGATACATCGTATATTGCTTGCTCAGAATTTGTAAACCGGATTAAAGGCATTATAAATCCTGTAAATGAAAATTCTACAATTCCTCCATCATTTACCTTTTCTGTTACATTTGGTTTTCTTCCATTATAATAGATTCTTGAATATTCAATGTAATCAGTTCTGTTATCTCCATTAATAGGAATACGCAAAACTGTTTTGACTGATCCTCCTGCTACCAACTCCATTTCGAACATTTTCTCACCATTTGCCATTTCACCCATTAAATCTTCAACAGTGAAATAGTCAAAGAAACGTGGAGTTAGAGGTAACAGATAGGCACAGGTTTCTTTGTCAGTATCTATATTCCCATTAAAATAACATTCTGTATTTAATGTATATGGTACTCTCACCAAAATATCTTCCATGAAATCACTTATAGTGAGATACGGATAAGTTGAGCCCTCAAAAGGTAGTTTGCGCTTGCTCAAGTCATTTTCTTCTATTTTATATGGTGCAACGTTAATATTCCCCCATGTACCGACTGTATATTGTAAATCGCTGTACTTGTTTCCTGATTCTATAGGCAATACTAATGGCTGCGTTGCAATGGTCTTGGAACATTTAATGGCAAATGCGCTTTGAGACACAGACGCTCCTGATTTCTTTTTAAGAAGATTAAAGCCTAACACTTCCACTAAGTTTCCCCCTACGGAAATGGCTTCATAATTCTTTAAGTCAGCAGGTGACAAGTTTCTCAACTGTTGTTTCATATTTGGGTCTCCAATGGCTTTAAGTGTTAAACTTAGATAGGCTTCAACCTCTGGAAACATGCGTGCAAAATTAGGTGTGGTATGTCGAAAGAGGAAGAGAGACATAATGAAATTGAAGTCTCTGTCGTAAAGTGGTTTGTATTCATTGTCAAACGGACTGTCATTCTTAAAGTAAATGTCTTTCACAACCCCCAAGTCGTTTGCACTGCTGAAGAATAATGTAGCAGGTGATGTTGCTCCTATTATGTTTATATAGTCAGGACCATTTTACATAATTCAGGAGATATATGTTTTTCATTTTCCCCCAATTGGAAGCGTTTGCACCAAGCTGCATATATTTAGTCAGTGCATCAGCCAAATAACGATGTCCTTCGCTATTTGAGTGCTGAAGTTCAGATACCATTTGAGACGCATCCCAATTGATAACTTCAACAATCCCATTGAACTTATCTATGTTAAAGAATATCTCGGCAACATCCAGTGTGTCTGATACCATTTTGTGAAAAATAGTATTTCCTGACAATCCGCGTATATCGTTCTTACATACTTCTTTAAATGCTGTCTTTATCAAATCTATTCTCGCAAAAGGAGAAGGTATTGATGTTATTTCGTTTTTGGCAGAAGCACCGTCTGGATCCTTTATGGTATCCCTGCTTGTTGAGTTGTAAGGGAATGTTGGGCTGTCGTTCCATCCCTCATAAACATCTGTTCCGCCTTCATATAACCTAAAAATCTTTGACATACGAATTCAATTATAATTTTTCCTTTATTAATTTTTTAGTTCCCGTATAAAACATTTCCAGAAATAAATCCTCTTTATCCTTACTCTTACAGTTACGTATAGCAGAATTAAGTCTGTCTGCTACCAAATCGTAATCAGACAAGTGACTTATAATTCTTCTAGGCTTTACTCCCGTAATCATGTCAAAAGGTTTGTTCCCGCAATTTGTATTGAATAAATCCAAAGAACGTTTATTTCTTTTCATTTCAATCAACCATTCTCTGTACTTTTGACAGAATCCTTTTAATTCTGAATAAAAAGCCTTATCATAAAAATCATTGAAGAAACGGTTGGCTGCAAATGTTGATGATGTAAAATAATCTGGTTTGTCTAACAGAGCATTTGCCATCATGGTGAATTGAACCAACGGATTGTAAAGCATTCCTCGCATATTGGAATAAAATGAATCAAAAGATACATCACCAGATATGTCTTTAATACCTAATTCTTTGTTAGTCGTTTCTGACAGTGGACTATTTGCAAAATCTATAATGGCAGTAGCTCCAAGGAACTCTATTAAGTGAGCATCATTAGCTTGAGATGCTCCTCCCTCACAATTATTGTATGTGTTTGAAATATCATCAGCAAGATAATACAACGAATTGATACTTCCGCTTTTAATTATGTCCTCCTCGTAATAAGCTAAGGCTGATTTCGTTTTTGAAATGAATGTTGATGAATCAATCTCGCTTTCGTCGCTCGGATTTAATTTGAAGTATGGAAGGACAGTTAATGCTCCGATATTAGCCTGATTAATCAAATTGAAGTTAGGAAATGACTTTCCGATACGAAGGGTTTTCAGCAACAAAGGGAAACCACTTGCACCGGTTCCTCCAAATATAGAACTGATGATGAATATCTTATCTCCACTTTGAAAAGAATTCGCAAATTTTTCGAATTCATCTGAATTTACAATTTGGTTTAACACTACACTTCCTATGTTTGGGTTCCCTTTGAAACCAACCTCCATTGATGATTGTAAATTTTTTTCTGAAAACAGCATCTTGGTCAATGCTTGGTTTTCTTTTGACATGGAAGCATAGTCTATAAACTGCTGAAATGAAATACTGTCCGTATTTTTTATATTCAATAGATAGTTGGGGAATATCTTGTTCAACTCAACTTTGAAAAAAACATTGGAATTATCATCACCAAAATGCAAATTTGAGCGCAATGTATGATATTTATTCATTAGAGATGCAGCCCTTGTTAAATCTGCATTAGCAACATCGGGGTCAATAATGATAGGTACAATCTCGTTGATATCTAAACTTACTCCAGAAGCCATTAACATAGTTAATGATCTTAGAACTCTTGACCCAGTCCCTCCAATACCGAAAATATATAATTTTGCCATACGTTTGTATTTTAAAACGGAGCTTTAGGGCAACTGCTGCTCCACCATTTTATTATTAAAGAGATTATAAAGAAAAATATTATTGACAGAAGCATATTGGATACTCCGAAGCAAAGCAAGTCTGTTTCCTGTATAGGTAGAGCTTCTTCTAAATTTGTCTCAGGACTTATAGTTACCAATTTCCCTGCATAATAGTCTTTCAGAACCCATTGCCAACCGACAAAAAAGTTGACAACAGCATTGAAAAATAAAAATATTCCCCATCCCCACCAATTGTTTAATTTCGGATGATTAATTATGTAATAAAATATCACAGCCACCACAAGACTGATAGATACCATAGACAAACCAATGCCAAAATACATGTTCCCTGTTTGATGTGGAGATGATATACCCCACAAATAGTCTGCTAACGGTAGCCCGTAAAAATCCTCGAAAAACCAGCAATAAATGCTGCCCCAAAAGTGTCCCATTTTAATTACGTTTTAATGAAAATTTAAAATTTGTATTTATAGTTTCTTCTTTGTATGCGTCTGCCACACCTTCTATCAGTGATAATATTCCTGTAGTTTTATTCATATTCTTTTTAATATCACATCCGGAGGTGTCATTTGTTTCAATTACCCATTGAGGTATTCCAGATGTCTTGAATCTGATATTCTCTTCCCTAACTCTCGTTTCTTCTTCTATCAAGACTTTTATGTAATGGGAATACAGGCTTTCTGCCGTTATTTTACGAACCTCACATACTTTTACATCAGGTGAGTAGGCTTGATAGTTATTTATATTTTCTATATCTGTATTGATACTTAACGTAGGCCGAAAATCAGCCTTTATCAATATTTCATATTTCCCATTTATGGCATTGAGTACTTTGCTTTGTCCTTTATTTGAAACTTCAAAAGGTACAGCTATATATGGGGAAAAAGCTATTTCATTCATGAATTCATACTTTATTTCTGAGGATGAAACTTTATTTTCAAAAAATGAAAGGTTATTATTCGTTCCTATGAGCCATATATAATATGGTCTCTTTTCATTAATAATTCTTTCAGGGTTTCCCATCCCTCTTGAATAATAATACATACCATTGAATTTTGATTGCATTTTCAAGATTTTCACAGACAGATTAGGTAAGTTCTTTCTTTTATTATATATACAATTTGATATTTCTTCCTTTTTGATATTAAGAAAGTTCATAGCATTTTGTGGAAGATCTAAAATACAATCTGAAATAAAAACAGAAACAGTAGTGTCCGAAACACTCTTAATTATTTTTTCTAGCATTTCCCCAATATCAGAATTAGACCTATTTCCACCTGCTCTCCTGAATGATTGTGGATTAAGATCCTTTACAAAACCTGATAACTCGTTATTATATGGTATGATATTGGAATTAATGAAAAACAGTTTCGTTGTATCAGCATATCTATTCAGATTATTGACATAGCTATATACTGCATCCTTGAATTCACTTCCATCACACATATACCCATCCATGCTACCTGAATTTTCAATGAACACATTCAATTTAGGTTTTTGAATTAATTTTATAGGATAGACTGGCAATGAATCAATCACAAGTTGTTCTTTGCAACTTGTAAATAGAATGCAAACAATTATCGTTATAATGACATGGAGTGGGGGAACAGTGCATTTGATATTTCTCCCCAAAATTTTGCTATACAAAACAGTTAAGATATGCAGCATGGGCGGTTAATTTATTTTATGTCAGCCGGCTCCGTTACTGCCATAGTTTGTATTTAAGGTTTGTTTGTTTCTATACATAAAAAACGTGGAGCCAGTCCTGTCGCTCGTTCCACAATGTAAAGGCTCTCGCATTGCCCTGTTCGTCGAAACGAGCAACGTCGAAAGCCCCACGTCGATGTCTGTATATATAATACACCATTACCCGTACCTATGTTGTTTTATTTCAGGTACAGTTCTGGTTACATATAAACATCCCACGGGGCGTTCACGTTGCTTTGTTTTTGACGAACAGTCTGAATTTGCGAGATTCTTACATTGTCAAAACCAAAGCGTCCAGTAAACGCCTGTATGTATAGTTCCCACCCAATCCGCATCTTAACAGATACCGACATGAGGGAAACGGAACAAAGTTAATAATTTTATATTAAAAATCGTGATTTTATATTCTTTTTTTATTTATAGAAAGGAAAAAGATTGTGAAACAGTTCATATTTATTTAAATATCGGCAAAAAAATAGCGTAACACGTTCGTGTCACGCGTGAAACACGACCGTGTTACGCGCGTAGCACCTTCGTGTTCCGCTCGTTACACGAACGTGTAACGGTAACTTTGTAAGGTCAAAATTTCTTATTTTCTGAACCAGCGGTCTATAATGACAGCCAGCGCACCGTCGCCTGTTACATTGCATGCTGTGCCGAAGCTGTCCATTGCAATATAAAGTGCTATCATCAGTGCTTGGGCGTTATCATCGAATCCAAGCATTGATGACAGTATTCCCAATGATGCCATAATAGCTCCGCCTGGTACACCCGGAGCTGCAACCATGGTTATTCCCAACATGAATATGAATCCCGACATCATCTTGAAGTCGTAAGGTATGTCTTGCATCATCATCAGAGCAAGGGCACATGCCACAATCTTCATCGTACTTCCCGACAGATGTATCGTGGCACACAGAGGTATCACAAATCCTGCGGTATCTTCGTTCACTCCGTTCTTTACTGTCTGTTTCAGCGTTACCGGTATGGTGGCGGCAGATGACTGCGTACCCAGTGCTGTGAAATAGGCCGGCATCATGTTTGCAAGCACCTTGAAAGGGTTTTTGCCTGCTATCAGTCCTGCTATCACATATTGGAAAACCAACAGAAGTATATGAAGGATGAAGATTATTCCGATAATCTTGATGAACACACTCAACACGTGGAACACCTGTCCCGAGTGTGTCATATTGAAGAATATGCCGAAGATGTATATCGGCAACAGCGGAAGGATAACCTTCTGGATGGTCTTTACGATAATATCCTTGAAATCGACGAAAGCATTTTTCAGATAGCTCGTATTGAGGTTAGCCATTCCCAGTCCAAGAGTGAAAGCCATGACGAGCGCCGTCATCACATTCAGTGGTTCGGGAATGTCGATGGTGAAGAACGGTACCACCCCGTTTGCCTCACTGATTTCCGAAAGCGGAATATCCCTTGTTATGAGCATCGGGAAGAAAGTCTCACCCACGGCGTATGAAGTAAACCCGGAGAAAAGTGTAGCTCCGTAAGCCAGCAGTGCAGTTACGGCAAGCATCTTTCCTGCTCCCTTGCCGATATCAGCAATGGCGGGAGCCACAAGTCCCACTATTATAAGAGGAATGATGAATGCCAGAAATTCGCTGAACAGTCCGTTGAATGTAACGAAAAATCTTACAGGCAGGGCAGGTGATATGATTCCAGCTCCGATACCTAACACTATGGCTATTATAATCTGAGTAAGTAGTCCGGGTCTTTTCAGTTTCATGTTGTTGTAGTTTTAAGTTTAGAACATGGCTTTGCTTTTTCCGCTTATGCTTTCTATATCCAGTCTGATAATCTCTGTGCGGTGGAAAGATTTGTTGGCGTATTCCATACCCATAATCTTATGGTCGGGACAATACTTGCTTATGAACAGTGAAAGTGCCGACATACGTTCCGCTTCGTGCAGACTGTGATGTGCGGTACATTTCATCACTACACTCTCATAGCCGGTGGTAAACTTGTCAGGGTGAATTTTGGTTTTTCCAACCACGCAGAATGACACGTTAGGGTTCGCATCAATACATTTCAGCTTTCTGCCTACCGGGGCACAGTGGATGTATATCGAGTTTCCCCTGTCCCAAACGTAGCTCAACGGTATTCCGTAAGCACCGTCTGCGTCTTCGCTCACCATTGACAAAATGCCATATTCACCTTCTTTTATTATCTCCATTGCACGCTTTTCGTCAAGTAATCTGTCCTGACGGCGGACTTCTTTATTGCTAAATTCCATAGTTAGTGTATATTACTTTGTTGTTTCATTCACAAATATAAAGTTTTTTTTCTTACCTTTGCAAGCATCTAAAAATAAGAATATGAAATCAGATATAGAAATCGCACGCAGTATTGAGTTAACCAAAATCAAACAGGTTGCCGCAAATTTCGGAATGCCATTGGAATATGTCACACACTACGGACGCTACATGGCTAAAGTTTCGGAAGAAATAATAGATGAAGAGAAAGTAAAAAACAGTAACCTTATTCTGGTTACAGCCATTACTCCTACAAAGGCAGGTATCGGTAAGACTACAGTGTCAATAGGTCTGGCATTGGGACTTAACAAGATAGGCAAGAAAGCTATCTGTGCATTGCGCGAGCCTTCACTCGGCCCATGTTTCGGTATGAAGGGTGGTGCAGCCGGAGGTGGTTATGCACAGGTTCTTCCTATGGAGAAAATCAATCTTCATTTCACTGGCGACTTCCACGCCATCACTTCTGCACATAACATGATTGCAGCACTTCTTGACAACTACATGTATCAGAACCAGGACAACGGTTTTGCCATGAAGGAAGTGTTGTGGAACAGAGTGCTCGACGTAAACGACCGTGGATTGAGATATATCGTTACAGGTCTTGGCGGCAAGACAAACGGTATCACACGCGAATCAAGTTTTGATATCACTCCTGCATCGGAAATCATGGCTATTCTCTGTCTTGCAAAGGATGAGGCTGACCTTCGCCGCAGAATAGAGAATATTCTCCTTGGCTTTACTATCGATAACAAGCCTTTCACAGTGAAAGATCTTGGAGTGGCAGGTGCCATAACAGTGTTGCTGAAGGATGCTCTTTCTCCAAACCTTGTACAGACTACAGAGGCTACTCCTGCATTCGTTCACGGAGGTCCGTTCGCCAATATAGCACACGGATGTAACTCTGTTCTTGCTACCAAGCTTGCAATGACTTTCGGTGACTATGTAATTACAGAAGCCGGATTCGGTGCCGACCTGGGTGCAGAAAAATTCTATGACATCAAGTGCCGCAAGGCAGGTCTGCAGCCTAAGCTTACAGTGATTGTTGCAACTGCTCAGGGATTGAAGATGCATGGTGGAGTTGAAATTGACAAGATTAAGGAACCTAACCTTGAAGGATTGCGCGAGGGAGTGAAGAACCTTGACAAGCATATTGAGAACCTTCAGTCGTTCGGACAGACTGTAGTTGTGGCATTCAACCGTTATGCAAACGACACTGAGGAAGAAATCAACTTCGTTCGTCAGCACTGCGAAGAAATGGGAGTAGGATTTGCCGTTAACAATGCATTTGCCGAAGGTGGTGCAGGTGCTGTTGAGCTTGCAAACCTTGTAGTTGATACTATAGAGAACAAGCCGTCTGCTCCTCTCTCATTTGCATACGATGAAGAAGACTCAGTAGAGGTTAAAGTCACTAAAGTGGCATGCGAACTTTACGGCGCTAAACAGGTATTGTTCGGGCCTGCCGCTAGAAAGAAACTGAAGATGATAGAAGAACTCGGATTCAGTCACTTCCCTATATGTATAGCCAAGACACAGTATTCGTTCTCTACAGATCCGAAACTGTATGGAGTGGCATCAGGATTCAACTTCGCAGTGCGCGATATAGTAATCAATGCCGGAGCTGAGATGTTGGTAATCGTTGCAGGTGAAATGATGCGTATGCCGGGATTGCCTAAGGAACCACAGGCACTTCACATTGATATCGTTAACGGTGAAATAGAGGGCTTGTCTTGATTTTGAAGTTAAAGGAATAAAAGAATTTATAGAAAGTTAAGTAGTCTGCCATGGATGTTATGTCCGTGGCAGATTTTTTTTTGTCTTTTAAAAAATAAAGTATCGTATCTTGTTATACTTAAAATAAAATGATAATTTTAAGACACTAATTAATATTATGTTATAGAATGAAAAGACTATGCACTACCGCCATTGCAGTAGCCTTATCTGCATTGTGCTTCGGACAGGCGAGTATAACCATAGAGGAGTGTTACAGCAAAGCCAGGGAGAATTATCCTCTAATCAGAAAGCTTGGTCTGGTGGAGAAGACTAAGGAATATAATATTGATAATCTCAACAAGGGGTATCTTCCTCAGCTGATGTTCTCATCTAAAGCCACATATCAGTCCGACGTTACAAAGATACCTATCGACCTTGAAGCTATGGGTTTTAAGGGAGTGGAGATTCCTCATCTCAGCCAGGATCAGTACGGTATATCGCTCGACCTCAATCAGACTATTTGGGATGGTGGGGCAATCAAATCATCTAAAGAAGCGGTGAAATCATCTTCCGAAGTGGAAAAGAGTAATATTGAGGTCAGCCTCTATGCCGTTAATGAAAGGATTAACCAGATATATTTCGGAATTCTGCTTGCCGATGCCCAGATAGAACAGAACAGACTTCTGAAAAAAATACTTGCAGACAACTATTCTCAGGTGGAGTCGTACACAAAGAACGGAATTGCCAACCAGTCAGATCTGGATGCCATAAAGGTAGATATGATTAAGGCCGAGCAGAACGAAATAGACTTTGTAACGGCAAGGAACACATATATAACAATTCTAGCCAAACTGACAGGAATGGAGATAGATGGCGACACCAGATTAGTGAAACCTTTGCCGGAACGTCCAACGCAGAGCGATGCTTTCGGACGACCGGAGATGAGCCTGTTCGATGCGCAGGTGATGAAGTACAGAAGCGATTATAACCGTATCAATTCAGGGCTTTATCCCCGCCTGAGTGTTTTCGCCACAGGAGGATATGGCAAACCGGGACTTGATATGTTCGAAAATAAGTTTGCTCCATACTACATAGCCGGAATAAAGCTGAACTGGAATATCGGCAACTTCTATTCTCTGAAAAGTCAGAGAAAGCTGATACGCAACAATATAGATATGGTGGAAAACCAGCGTGAACTCTTTCTCTTCAATACTGATATTGACAAGACGCAGAAAGAGCTTGCAATAGACAAATACATGGATCAGATAAAGTACGATGACGAGATTATCCGCCTGAAGACTTCAATCAGAAAAGCATCGGAGGCAAAGATAGCCAACGGCACCATATCCGGTACAGATCTTATGCGTGACATCAATTCGGAGCATGCTGCCATACAGACAAAGATTCTGCATGAGATACAGCTTATGCTTGCCATCTATGATTTCAAATATGTGATGAACGACTTTTAAATACTGTTTAAACACCATTTAAAAGCCTTTTAAAACACTTTGCAAAAACTTTTCAATACATAAAAAAACAGGGAAATATGAGAAACATTCTTTCTATTATATCAGTAATGGCTCTCCTGACAGCATGTTCGGGAAGCGACAGTAAGTACGATGCTTCGGGAGTATTCGAAGTGACAGAAGTAATGGTATCGGCAAGAGTGGCCGGTGAGATTATGGAACTTGATATAGACGAAGGTACGGAAGTTACTGCAGGTAAGCCTGTGGGATATATTGATACCGTACAGCTTTACCTTCAGAGGCTTCAGCTTGAGGCCAATGTAAAGGCGACAGAAAGCCGTATATGTGATGTGGAGAGACAGACAGCAGCCATACGTCAGCAGATTGCTACACAGAAAAAGGAACAGACCCGATTCGGAAATCTAGTAAACGCCAATGCCGGAAACCGTAAGCAGTTGGATGATATCACTGCTGCCATCAATCTTTTGGAGAAACAGTTGGATGCACAGACCGAAACATTGAGAAACGGTAATGCCAATGCCAAAGCTCAGGCAGAAGCCTTGAAGGCTCAGATAGCACTTACGAACGATATGATAAGTAAAAGTACTATCGCATCACCGGTTGACGGAACAGTTATGGCCAAGTATGTAGAAAAAGGAGAACTTGCCGTACAGGGACGCACTCTGTTCAAGGTGGCAAATATCAACGATATGTATCTGAAAGCCTATATCACATCCGGACAGATTACCGGTCTGAAGATTGGTCAGGAAGTAAAGGTTTTTGCCGACAGCGGTGACTCCGACAGAAAGGAATACCGCGGAGTAATTTCATGGATTTCAGACAAGGCAGAGTTTACTCCGAAGACCATCCAGACACGGGATGAACGTGCAAACCTGGTATATGCCGTCAAGATTAAGGTACAGAACGACGGATATATCAAGCGCGGAATGTATGGGGAGGTGAGTTTTTAATTATTAATTCTTAATTCAAAAAATGTCCTCAGTATCAGTATCTCAATTATCAAAATCATATAGTTCAATCAAGGCGCTCGACAATGTCAGCTTTGATGTTCCGAAAGGCGAACTCTTCGGTATCATAGGTCCGGACGGAGCGGGGAAGACTACACTCTTCCGTCTCCTCACCACACTGATATTGCCGGACAGTGGCAGTGCCGTGATTGAAGGTCTTGATGTGGTGAAGGACTATGCCGCAGTACGTAATATAATAGGGTATATGCCCGGCAAATTCTCATTGTATCAGGACTTGACCGTAGAGGAAAACCTGAATTTCTTTGCTACGGTATTCAATACTACTGTAAAGGAAAATTACCATCTGATAGAAGATATCTACAAGCATATCGAACCCTTCAGGACACGTCGGGCAGGAAAACTGTCGGGAGGTATGAAGCAGAAACTGGCACTTAGCTGTGCCCTTATCCATAAACCGAAAGTCCTCTTCCTTGACGAGCCTACAACAGGAGTAGACCCCGTATCAAGAAAGGAATTCTGGGAAATGCTTCTGAAACTGAAGAGCCAGGGTATAACCATTATAGTCTCAACGCCGTATATGGACGAAGCCAGACTTTGTGACAGAATAGCGCTGATGCAGAACGGAAAATTCCTTCGTATAGACTCTCCGGAGAATATCATAGCATCCTATCCGCAAAAACTATGGTCAGTCACAGCAGACAATATGCACGGACTGCTGAACGACCTGCGTTCCTGCCCGTATGTGAAATCATCATTCTCATTCGGAGCAAGCTATCATGTCACTATGGTTGAAAGTGCGACAGCCGCTATACTCAACGAATATCTGATTAATAAGGGATACGGAAATATTGATATTACAGAGATTAAGCCTACAGTGGAAGACTGTTTCATGTTGATGTTAAAGGAGGAAGGGCAATGAAAGAAGAATACGTTATACAGGCCGAGAACCTTACCAAGATGTTTGGCGATTTTACGGCAGTCGATCATATTACATTCAACGTAAGGAAAGGAGAAATCTTCGGTTTCCTTGGTGCCAACGGGGCGGGCAAGACTACAGCTATGCGAATGCTTTGCGGACTGAGCCGTCCTACGGAGGGTAAGGGAACAGTGGCAGGTTTCGACATAGATAGCGAACCTGAAAAGGTAAAGCGCAATATCGGCTATATGAGCCAGAAATTCTCATTGTATGAAGATCTGAAAGTATGGGAGAACCTGCGTCTGTACGGAGGTATTTACGGTATGAAGGATAAGGAAATAGCCGAAAAGACTGATGCAGTTCTCCGCAGTATAGATATGGAATCAGAGCGCGACACCATAGTGTGCGACCTTCCTTTGGGCTGGAAACAGAAACTTGCATTTGCCGTATCCACTTTCCATAATCCCAAGATAGTATTTCTTGATGAGCCAACTGGTGGGGTAGATCCTATCACGCGCCGCCGTTTCTGGGAACAGATATACGGTGCGGCGTCAAGCGGTATCACGGTGTTTGTCACCACTCACTATATGGATGAGGCCGAATACTGCGACCGCGTCTCCATTATGGTAGATGGCAGGATAAAGGCACTGGACAGCCCTATGGCTCTGCGTAACAAATTTGGTGTGTCGGACATGGACGAAGTATTCCGCATGTTGGCACGCGAAGCTACACGAAAAGGAGATTGACAGTTATGAAACAGTTTATTACATTTGTCCGAAAGGAATTCCTTCACATATTCCGCGATTCCAGAACAATGCTTATCCTCCTGGGTATGCCCATGGTACAGATGCTTCTGTTTGGTTTTGCCATTACCACCGAAGTGAGAAACACCAAGGTTGCTGTGTTCGATCCTTCGCAAAGCATGGAGACCAGAGCCATAAATGAACGTTTCGATGCCAGTGAATATTTCACCATTGCCGAGGAAATCCGGGATGTATCACGCATAAACGATGTATTCAAGTATGGCGAGATTGGCCTTGTCATGGTGTTCAGCGATGATTTCGAAAATGAACTCCATAAGGGAGGCGATGCCGCCGTGCAGCTTATTACCGACGGTACGGAACCTAATCAGGCGTCAATGATAACAGGCTATGCATCCAATATCCTTGCACAGAGCATGCAGGAACTGTCCGAAGGTAGCAGTGTCCCATGCCGTATAATACCCGAAATAAGGATGCTTTACAATCCTCAGGCAGAGAGTGCATACAACTTCGTTCCCGGAGTAATGGGAATGATACTCATGCTTATCTGTGCCATGATGACCTCAATAGCCATTGTGCGCGAAAAGGAGAACGGCACAATGGAGATTCTCCTTGTCTCACCTATGAAACCGATATATATCATTCTTTCGAAGGTAACACCATATTTCACGCTGTCACTGGTAAACCTTATAACCATACTCCTCCTTTCGGTCTATGTGCTCGGAGTACCGATTGCCGGCAGTCTGTCTCTGCTGTTTTTCGTATCGGTGATATTCATTTTCCTTGCATTGTCGCTCGGACTGCTTATCTCCAATGTAGTGAATACCCAGGTGGCAGCCATGCTCGTATCAGGAATGGGACTTATGATGCCCGTCATGCTCCTTTCCGGTCTGATATTTCCTGTAGAAAGCATGCCCATTCCGCTACAGTGCCTTTCTGCCATAGTTCCCGCAAGATGGTATGTCGATGCCATCAGAAAGATAATGATTCAGGGAGCAGAGATACAGTTCGTACTAAAGGAGATAGGAATACTGCTTTTTTTCACAGTGGCCCTAGTGGCACTTAGTCTGAAAACATTCAAGAACCGTTTAAACTGAAATGTCTATGCTGAAGTATTTGTTGGAAAAAGAATTCAAGCAGATAATGAGGAACAAGTTCATTCCCAAGATGATAATAGCCATGCCTCTTTTCATGATGCTTATCATGCCCTGGGCTGCAAATCAGGAAGTGACGAATATCCGTCTTACTGTGGTTGACAACGACCGCAGCGTGACATCAGACGAACTGGTGCGTAAGGTGGTTTCATCAGGATATTTTATCTTCCAGTCGGTGTCCGACGGTAGTGAGGAAGCCCTAAGAGACGTTGATGCCGGAAAGGCAGATATAATACTCGACATTCCGGACGGATTCGAGAAAGATCTACAGACAGAGAGAGTAGCCGGTGTGATGATTTCGTCAAACTCCGTAAACGGGACCAAGGGAATTCTGGGCAGCAGCTATCTTTCTACGATAGTCAATGATTTCGCTACATCTATGTCCGAGGAAATGATGATGTCTCAACCGGCTGTAATAAGTTCAGTGGGAAAGTCATTCAGGATTATGCCCCAATACAAGTTCAATCCGCATCTTGACTATAAAGTATTTATGGTTCCTGCCATAATGGTGATGCTTCTCACCATGATAACCGGATTTCTCCCTGCATTCAATATTGTGGGCGAGAAGGAAGCAGGCACAATAGAGCAGATAAACGTGACTCCTGCAAGCCGTATGCAGTTCATACTTGCCAAGCTGATACCTTACTGGTGTATAGGTCTTATAGTCTTTACACTCTGTATGTTGCTGGCTGTGTTTGTATATTCACTGATACCTGTTGGCAGCCTTCTGACGATATATCTATTCGCTGTGGTATATATCGTTGCCGTATCAGGTATGGGACTTGTAGTATCCAATTATTCTGATACCATGCAGCAGGCCATGTTCGTGATGTTCTTCTTCATAATGATATTCCTGCTTATGAGCGGACTTCTCACTCCCGTAGCCAGTATGCCGGACTGGGCACAGTATATAACCATATTCAATCCGTTGAAATATTTTATCAGCGTCATGCGTATGGTATATCTCAAAGGCAGCGGTTTTGCCGAACTCGTTCCGTATTTCCTGTCCCTATGCGGTTTTGCCGTGGTGTTCAATGCTTGGGCGATATTGGGGTATAGGAAGAGGATTTGAGTATTATTTGTTAGTTTTTAGAGAAGATTTGAAGTAAAATAATTATACAATTAAACAAAAAATGGCGAGAGTACAATCCCGCCATTTTTTATTATTAATTATTCATTATTAATTCATTCAAACGACCCATACCGTGTCGGTAACAGCTTGCGGTCGCCCAGTGTATTGTCTATTCTTGCCACATTTATCCAGAACTTGTTCTGTCTTACGCTTTCCAGCGGATATACAGCTTTTGCGCGTGTGTAAGGATGATCCCATTCACCTTCCACCACTTCATATTCCGGATGAGGCGCATTCTTCAGAACATTGTCTTCTGCAGAAGCGGTTCCGTTCTTCACTTCCTCAATCTCATTCCAGATACTCAGCATTGTATCTACAAAGTTGTCAAGCTCTGCAAGGCTTTCACTCTCGGTTGGTTCAATCATAAGAGTGCCGTGAACAGGGAATGAAAGGGTAGGAGCATGATAACCGTAATCCATCAGACGCTTTGATATATCGTTTTCGTCGATACCGCTTTCCTCATGCAGTCTTCTGCAGTCAAGTATCATTTCGTGTCCCACAAATCCGTTTGTACCTCTATATACTATTCCGTAAGTGTCGTTCAGGCATGCAGCCAGATAGTTGGCATTGAGGATAGCAGCCTTAGTCGCGTTCTCCAGACCTTCAGCACCCATCATGCAGATATATGCGTATGTGATAGGCAGGATTCCGGCACTGCCGTAAGGAGCAGCCGAAACCTCGTTCAGAGCATTGCCGGTTGAAGCATGTCCCGGCAGGAAAGGAACCAGATGCGATTTCACGCATACAGGACCAACACCCGGACCGCCACCACCGTGAGGGCTGGCAAATGTCTTGTGCAGATTCAGATGACATACGTCCGCACCGATAGTACCAGGGTTGGTAAGTCCCACCTGAGCATTCATGTTCGCACCGTCCATATAGACCTGTGCACCGCAGTTATGTATGATATTGCAGATTTCCACTATATCGGTCTCAAAGATTCCGTGAGTGGAAGGATAAGTAATCATCAGTGCTGCCAGACGATCCTTGTTTTCTTCGGCTTTGTGTTTCAGGTCTTCCACATCCACATTGCCATGTTCGTCGCACGCACAAGTCACAGTGGTAAATCCGGCCTGAATAGCCGATGCAGGATTTGTTCCGTGAGCCGATGCAGGAATAAGAATAATATCCCTGTCACCCTGACCGATGCTGTTCAGATAAGCCGCAATGACGCGCAGACCTGTATATTCGCCTGCTGCACCTGAGTTAGGTTGGAGAGTTACCCCGTCCATACCAGTGATAATAGCCAACTGTTCCGACAGATTTGTTATCAGCTCCATATAACCTTCAGCCTGGTCAGCAGGAGCCAGAGGATGCATGTTCATCCACCCCGCATTGCTGAGAGGGAGCATTTCGGAAGCCGCATTCAGCTTCATTGTACAAGAACCCAGTGAAATCATGGAATGAGCCAGAGAAATATCCTTACGTTCCAGACGCTTGATATATCTCATCATTTCAGTCTCAGTGTGATACTTGCAGAACACCTCGTGAGTGAGATATCCGCTCTGACGTTTTATATCCTTCTTGATAACCGATCCTTCAGGAATTTCAGCAGTTTCTGTGAAAGGTTTTTCTGCGGCAATGGTAAAAATGCTTAACAGGAGATTAGCTTCTGCTACAGATGTAGTCTCGTTTACGCTCAGTCCCACATCACCATTGTCAAAATATCTCAGATTGACACCTTTGCCGACAGATATAGTCTTTATTTCGTCAGTCTTTACATGATCAGGCATCTGCAGTCTCAGAGTGTCGAAATAAACGGCATTCTTCTGCACATAACCAAGTTTTGAAAGCTGTTTAGCAAGCCAAACCGTAGTGCTGTGAATACCCGAAGCAATATTCTTAATGCCTTCTTGGCCATGATATACGGCGTAGAATCCTGCCATTGTAGCCAGCAAAGCTTGGGCTGTACAAATGTTAGATGTAGCCTTTTCGCGTTTGATATGCTGTTCGCGTGTCTGCAATGCCATACGATAGCACAGATGTCCATACTTGTCTTTCGACAGACCTATGATACGTCCCGGCATATTTCTTTTATATTCGTCCCTTGTGGCAAAATAAGCAGCCGACGGACCTCCGTAGAACATAGGAATACCCAGCCTTTGAGTACTTCCGAACACGATGTCGGCACCCCATTCACCCGGTGGAACGAGCAGAGCCAGCGACATGATGTCCGCATCCACAGCCACCTTGCATTCAGCCTGATGAGCCTTTTCTGTGAACTCCCTGTAGTCTTCCGCGCTACCGCTGTTGTTAGGATATTGCACGATGCAGCCGAACACATCCGGAGTAAATTCGAAATCCTTGTATGAGCCGGTCTTCACGTTCATGCCCTGAGGAATGGCCCTTGTCATGATAACGGCAAGGTTTTGCGGGAAAATCTCCTCATCCACAAACAGGGTACAAGCCCCTTCCTTCTGCTGCTTGCGGCTTCTAAGCGCGAACATCATAGTGGCAGCCTCGGCAGCGGCAGTAGCCTCGTCAAGCAAAGAGCAATTGGCAAGCGGCATAGCCGTAAGGTCGCACACTGCAGTCTGGAAGTTGATAAGAGCCTCAAGTCGTCCCTGAGAAATTTCAGCCTGATAAGGAGTGTATGAAGTGTACCACACAGGATTTTCGAATACATTTCTCTGTATCACGGCAGGAGTGGCAGTGTCATACCATCCCTGACCGATATACGATTTGAATCTTGTGTTTTTCGCTGCCATGCGGTTTATATGGTCGGCAAACTCATATTCGCTCATGGCAGGTTTAAGTGGCAGTCTCTCTTTAAGTCTTATTTCAGACGGGATGGTCTTTTCTATGAGTTCATCCACAGACTTTACTCCGATTTTATTGAGCATAACAGGAATGTCCTGTTCCGAAATACCGATATGGCGGTCGGCAAATGAGAAACTTTTCATGGTTATATTAGTTTTAGGTTTGTAAGTTTTTTTATCTGAAGAACGGATTGTTCATCTTTTCGTTTCCTATAGTGGTAGGTTCGCCGTGTCCCGTATACACCTTTGTCTCGTCAGGCAGGGTAAACAGGCGGTTGCTTATGCTGTCAATCAGCTGTCTGTAGTTGCCACGGTCGAGGTCAGTTCTTCCTATACTGCCTCTGAACAGAACATCACCACAGAACAGACAGCCTTCCTTCTCGTTATAGTAAACAAGGCTTCCCGGAGAGTGTCCCGGAGCTTGAATAACCTTCAGCGTCGTGTTTCCGAAGCAAACCTCATCACCGTCGGCCAGCTGCTTTCCAAGTGCAGGAACATCCTCGTTAATCGCTATTCCGAACATGCGGCAATAATCCTTAGTCTTAGGCAACAGGAATTCATCGTCAGCCGAAGCCTCAGGCATAACGCCATAAGTCCTGCTCACAAAGGCATTTCCGAATATATGATCCAGATGCAGATGAGTGTTGAGCAGATGTTTCACGGTGAGTCCGTTTCTTTCGATATACTGCTTCAGCATCTCCTGTTCTTCCTCGTAATAACATCCGGCATCTATTATCACCGCTTCGTTAGTTTCGTCCGAAAGCACATACGTGTTTACCGGAAACATATTGAATTCAAAGCATTTTATAGTCATAGATCATTTGTTTATAGTAACGTAAACCACCTTTTTGGTCTCGAAGAATTCCTCTTCGAAATAATCTTTCAGATCATACATCACTGTCTGGTGTTTCACAGGCAACACCTCGTTCTGAAGCTCACCGCCCTTCAGGCAGATAAGTCCGTTAGGCAAAGCGTTGTTCTGTTCCTTCCTGATATTCTTTCTGATTATTTTCAGAAGGTCTGTAAGCGGCATTACCGCACGGCTCACAACGAAATCGAACAGCTGTTTCTCTTCCTCGGCCCTGCAGTGACGTGTAGTGACATTCTTCAGTCCTATGGCAGAAGCTATTTCAGTAGCCACTTTCACCTTTTTTCCGATGCTATCTACCAGATGGAAATGAGTGTCCGGAAACATAATGGCCAACGGAATGCCAGGAAAACCGCCGCCCGTTCCCAAGTCCATAATCTCAGTGCCCGGTCGGAAATTAATCACCTTGGCGATACCCAGCGAGTGAAGTACATGGTGTTCGTACAGGTTTGTAATGTCTTTTCTGGAAATCACGTTAATCTTGCTGTTCCAGTCGGTATATAAATCGTATAAAGCCATGAACTGTTCCTTCTGTGTGTCGGTCAGTTCCGGAAAATATTTCTGTATAATCTCCATTTATTGAGTTAATAATTAAGAATTAAAAATTAAGAGCTATTTTCTGTTCAGCATCGTTTCAATCTCAGCGTATGGCACGTCGATGATGAATTCGCCCATAGAATACGGAGCTATGTCATATCTGTTGTAGAGGAACGAAACCCTGTCCTCAAGCAGCAGGAAGTTGTCAGGAATATAAAGCTCCACATCCAGCAACGCGCCGTTCTGTTTCAGCCCTTCCAGCGAAGTTATGGTGTCAGTCTCCAGTCTCTGGTTCACCTCGTCAATAAGATGCTTCAGTATCAGACCGATTATTTCCTTCTCCTTGTCTTTTCTGAACACCACTTCCTTGGTAAGCACCTTTCCAGATTTTGCCAGCAGGTTAGCCCATTTTATAGTAGTGTTAGGATGAGCTCCGCCTGTATCCTTGAAAGTAGATACCGAAAAGTTCCATATACTGTCATTATTGAGCGACAGTTCCGAAGTTATCTCATATTCATAGTTGTACCATGCAGGGATATCCTCCGGTTTCACTCCGTTATGAACGTCAGCCTCATAGAATTTGGTAAGTTTGTCCCTGTAGTCCTGAGTATATTTGCCCACCACTGCAGGAATGGCTTCTTTCGGCTCCATATTGCTATATTTATAGCCGAACGCAATACTCTGAATTTTGGAATTTATGATGGCAGAAATTGAATCCTTCTCGTCTCCGGCCTCAAGATACATATAGTCTATGGAAACCTTGCATTTTGGCGATGCTTCGTCACCGGCTTTCAGCGAAACCAGAGTATCCGCCTGTATGCTTGACACTTTTGCTGTCTTGGCTGTTTCCGTATTTTGGCAACCCTGTAATGAGAAACACGCAAGCGCCCCACACATCAAGGTCGTATTAAGTACCGTTCTTTTTTTCATAAGCTGTTTTTGTGATATTTCTATTTAATACAAATATAAACAAAGTTCTTGAAAGAGTTAAACTGATACTTACATTTTAATAGTTTTTTACTGTATCTGCAGCATGCATTATGCCCTACATCTTGCAATATTAAGATAAAACCTATATTTTTGTTTTAAACTAAACCCATAACCATGAAAATAGAAGACTGGAAGCACATCCCTTATTCCGAAGCCTGGGAACGGCAGACGGAATTGTTCAATTCTTTAATAAAAGCCCGCAGCGAGGGACAACCGTACGAGAACCGTATAATCTTCTGTACCCACCCGCACGTATATACAATTGGCAAACACGGCAAGCAGGAAAATATGCTGATAAGCGACGAGATGCTTTCGCGCATAGGAGCCGAGGTGTTCCGTATTGACCGTGGAGGCGACATCACGTATCACGGTCCAGGACAGCTGGTATGTTATCCCATACTCTGTCTGGAGGACTACCATCTTGGACTGAAAGATTATCTCCACCTGCTTGAAGAAGCCATTATCCGTACCTGCTCGCATTACGGAATAGTGTCAGACAGGGTAGCGGGAGCAACCGGAGTATGGCTTGACACCGGTACATCACGCGAAAGAAAGATATGTGCTATGGGAGTCCGGAGCAGCCATTTTGTCACTATGCACGGTCTTGCTCTCAATGTAAATACTGATCTCAATTATTTCCGCCATATCAATCCGTGTGGCTTTATAGATAAGGGCGTCACCTCTATTTTCAAGGAAACGGGCTCCGAAATACCTATGGACGAGGTCAGGGACATACTAAAAGAAGAGTTGCTCCGTCTTTTTTCCGAGAGGGTGTAAACCATCTGATAATGTGTGTCTTGAACGGTCTGTAAGCCCCCAGATAGTATTTAAAAGGATAAAAAACGGATAAAATTGTCTTTAAAATGTTTTGTAAATTAAAATAAAAGTCATACATTTGCACCCGCAATCGAAAATGATGCACTCTTAGCTCAGTTGGTAGAGCAACTGACTCTTAATCAGTGGGTCCAGGGTTCGAATCCCTGAGGGTGTACTTCTTTCGGGAAATTTGACAATAATTTAGTGGATGCACTCTTAGCTCAGTTGGTAGAGCAACTGACTCTTAATCAGTGGGTCCAGGGTTCGAATCCCTGAGGGTGTACGTACACTGACGGTTTTTTGGATTGGGGAATCCATTGGCCGGAAAAAACGAACAAGGAGTCCTTTAAATCGTGAAGATTTGAAGGGCTTTTTTATTTGTGTCTTCAAAAAAATAAGGGATGCCGAAGCATCCCCATTTTCTAAAAATACATTTCCTAATGTCAGAACATTCTTTGTTCAAGTTCCAGGCTTTTCGGGAACATGATATTGTTTTCAATATGTATATGTTCGAACAGTGCATTCACGAACTTCTCCAGTTCCGTCATCATCAGGCGGTAAGTATTGCATCCGTCCTGCGGAACTTCAAAATTGTTTGTTATTTCCTTGATACGGAAATATCTGTTACCTTCTGCCTCATGTTCCATGTTCATAACCCTTATAGGATTTGCTATCGAGCCACAGTGCATAGGCGCTATGCGGATATTCCTTTCCGATGCGTCGAAAAGTTCAAGCAGGTATGGGAACAGTACATTCTCTTCTTTCTGCAGATGGTTTTCCAGATCTTCAAGCGAAACGCTGACCTGTTCGTACAGCTCGTTCAGTTCCGGATGTCTCTCTCCATGTGCTTTCTTCACTTTTTCTATCAGTTCCAGAAGAACCGGACCATTCTTCCTGATGCCGCGGTGATGTATCTTTAGTACATAGTCAATAAGCAGGTCGATAGGCCAGGAGGCAAACGGAATACCACCTTCCGAAACGGTGTTGTTATCATTTATGGCATTAATGACAGTATCTACGTCCACATTGGCTTTCTTGCACGCTTCATCCAAGGCAACTTGACCATGGCAGCAGAAATCTATTCCAAACTTATAAAACACACTCGCCGTAGCAAATCTTTCGGCTACTATATCTCCAACATTTCTCTTTCTTAAATCCATATTGCTTAGTTTTTTAATTGTTTGCTGCAAAGGTAAGGTTAATAAGCCGGGCAAACCGTAACATTTGTTACGTGGCTACATAATAATGGTTAATTGATATTCTGACGTATGTTAATTGTCATTTTGACAAATTGTAATTATTGGTTTCTGAGAATGGCTGTTTTGTGTGTGATGGTTCGATTGAAACTGAAAAAACGTATTTATACGGTTTTGTGAATTGGTAAAATTGTATTTATTGTGCTTGAAATTGTATTATGTGTAAGCGATTTTGGTAGTTGTTGTGATAATAGTTTTTAAATAATGTATTTCTATTGTTATTATGATACTTTGTGCGTCTTCTTGTCTATTGATGAAATAGAATAAAATTTCCTGTTTTGCAATAGATTTTCAAAGGTTTTGCAAGCCTTTTGAAAATGCTTTGACATTCAAATTAAGATTTCAAAGCGTTTTGGTTGGAATTTCCGGTCGTTTTCTCTTGATTTTTGGGGTAGGAGAGTGTTAATTTATTTGTGGTGTTTAAGGTTGTTGCTGATTTTAGTTGATGAGTTGTTAAGTATTTGTGCATGTGTGTTTAACTTTTCTTCCTAGAATGATGATTGTTTTGATTTGTAAAGTAAGAGATGATTGTGGATTTGTGACAAAAAGTAATGTTTAGACTGTGTTTGTTGACTGTTTAGTGAGTGTTTACTGAAATAATATAATATGAACTATCCGGAAAATCCGGATAGTTCAAAGTTAATGTAGCGAGTTGTTTGGAATTACCGGACAACTCGAATTTTATTTATGAAAAGATGAATTATCTGTTCTTTCTATAACTTAATTATTATATATCCTTATTAAAGAATTTTTATTATTTTTGCGATTGAATTATGTTATATTTGCCAAGCAAATATTGCAATAAATTGATTATGCTTACACCACAACAACAAAAATATATAGCTTGGGATTTGACAAGGAAACGAAACTCCTCTGATGATGATAAGTTTACGAGTGTCTTGGCAGAGGCACAGGTAGATTTAAATCCTCACCAGATAGATGCTGCTTTGTTTGCTTTTCGCTCGCCTTTAAGTATGGGAGCTATACTCGCAGATGAAGTAGGATTGGGTAAGACTATAGAAGCGGCTCTTGTTATTTCTCAGCAGTGGGCACAACGTAACAGAAGAATTCTTATCATAGCTCCAGCCACATTAAGGAATCAATGGAGTATGGAGCTGGCAGAAAAATTCTTTTTGCCTTCTGTTATACTTGAAAATAAGAATTTCAACAAAATAATAACTTCTGAATATCGTAATCCATTTGATACAACTGATGCTATTGTCATCTGTTCATATCAGTTTGCCAAGAAACAGATTCGTCATATTGAGAGTATTGATTGGGATTTGATTGTAATAGATGAGGCCCATAAACTTCGTAATGTTTATAAAACAGGTAATAAAACCGCATCTGTACTGAAAGAAGGCCTTAAGAATTTTAAGAAGCTTCTTCTTACTGCAACACCATTGCAAAATAATGTGAAGGAACTGTTCGGACTGATATCTATTATTGATGACAATTATTTTGGCAGTTTAAAGAGTTTTACTGACAGGTATAGTAAAGCCGGCCTTCGACAGGATAAAATGTATCATGAACTTAGAGACAGAATCAGTCCTATCATACACCGTACATTGAGAAGTGACGTTCAGGAGTATGTGAAATACACGGAACGTCATCCTATGGTGCAAGAATATTATCCGAGTGATGATGAACTGGCTCTGTCGGAACTTGTTAATGAGTACCTTCAGAAAGAAGCTTGTTATGGTATGCCCCCCAGTCAAAGAACACTTATTTCATTGGTGCTTCATAAACTTCTTTCTTCATCCACTTTTGCTATTGCAGGAACACTTAAAACTATCATTGACAGGCTGAATGATATTTTAGAGAATGAAATATCAAATCAAACCGACGATGATTATATAATGTCTGATATTAAGAATGACATTGATGAATTTGAAGATTATGATGAAGAATGGGCTGATGAAGAAGATGAAGAGTTTGATGCTAAAAATAAGCCGGATACAAAATATTCAAAAGAGGATGCTGAAGGAATTAAAGCAGAAATAGCGGAACTTACTGCTATTTATGAACTGGCATTAGGTATAGCCCATAATACGAAAGGTGAATGTCTTTTAAAGGCTTTGGAAGTAGCTTTTGAGGATAAACGCAAGAACGGTCAGCCGGAGAAAGCATTGATTTTTACGGAGAGTAACAGAACTCAATTATACCTGAAACAATTATTGGAGGGTGCAGGGTATAAAGGTAAAATTGTTCTTTTCAATGGCTCGAATAACGATGCTGAATCAAAAGAGACTTATAATGACTGGTTGGAAAAGAATCAGGGAACATCGCGTATAACAGGCTCAGTATCGGCAGACAAGCGTCAGGCTATTGTGGATTATTTTAGGAACACAGCTCAGATAATGATAGCTACTGAGGCTGCATCGGAAGGTATTAATCTTCAGTTTTGTTCATTGTTGGTCAATTATGATTTGCCATGGAATCCTCAAAGGGTAGAACAGCGCATAGGTCGTTGTCATCGTTATGGTCAGAAGAATGACGTAGTTGTTGTAAACTTTATAAATAAGGCCAATCGTGCCGACCAGAGAGTTTACGAACTGTTGTCGCAGAAATTTAATCTTTTCTGTGGCGTATTCGGTTCAAGCGATGAGGTTTTGGGAAGTACGATGGATGGTATTGATTTTGAACGTCGTGTGTTGGATATCTACCAGTCATGCCGTTCTGTAGAAGAAATTGACGCAGCGTTCGACCGCCTTCAGGAAGAAATGAAGGAGGAAATAGATCAGACCATTGTAGATTCACAAGCAAAACTGATTGAGAATTTTGATAAGGATGTCGTTAATAAGTTAAAGCTTAGAAAAAGTGCTGACGAATACCGTCTGTCAGAGTTTTACCGTCTTCTTTGGCTTTTGACTACTTCAGTGCTTAAGGATAAAATTGATATAGTCGATAATAAGAACTGTCGGTTTAGACTTCATGGTTCTGTTTCTTTTGAAGGAAAGGAAATAGAAACAGGATTTTATAAGATGGGTAAAGATGTTAATGATGCCTATACTTATCGTATCGGTCATCCGCTTGCACAGTGGATGCTTGAAAGAGCAAAGGCCTTAGATACGAATGCAAATACTACATTAACTTTTGATTACTCTGCACAGGGTGAGAAGATTTCAATCATAGAGAGTCAGAAAGGGAAATCCGGTGTATTGAAAGTGAGCTTAGTGCATTACGTTTCTCCAAAAGATTCGGAAGAACATCTTCTTGCGACGGCATTCGATTCTGAAGGAAATCTTATGGATGATGATTTTGTTTCAAAACTGATGGCAGTTCCGGCAATATCAAGTCAGACATCGGATATAGATTTACAATCCATAGAACAATGTGAGAAAGATAAGCTTGATATTCTTTCAGGGCAGATAAAACAAAGGAACAAACAGTTTATCAATGATGAGAGCGTAAAGATAGAACGTTGGGCAGAAGACCAGACTTTTTTCGTGGAACAGGAATTGAAGGATCTGAAAAAGCAGATTAAAGAAAAAGAAAGGATTTTCAGACTTGAAACCGACGACGCAAAAAGACTATCCTTGCAAAAGGAAATACAGTCCTTGCAAAAGTTACAGAGGCAGAAGCGTCAGGAACTTTTTGTAGTTGAAGATGAGATTATTGAGCAAAGAGATAAACTTATAGAACAATTGAATGACGCACTTGCTGCAACAATAACCCAAGAACCACTGTTTACTATTAATAGGAAAATAAAATAACATAATATATGGCAACATCACAATTTGATTCATTTATAAAGACACTCAAGAAAGTCTTTATGCTTGACCAGGCCGATTTGGATTTCGGTATATATCGCATAATGAACCAAAAGAGGAAGGATATAGAGAAGTATTTGAATGAGAACCTGAAAACTCAGGTTACAGAAGTACTTAATAACAATAAGTCATCTCAAGTGGCAGAACTTGAAAATGAGCTTAAAGAAGCGCGTAAAGCTGCCGAAATGCTTGGTATCTCTCCTGATGATATGCCTAAAGTGAAAGAATTGAAAGCCAAGATTGTGTCTTTGGGAAATACTGAAGATTTGGAAAATGAAGTTTATTCTCATCTTTCTACATTTTTTAGCCGATACTATGATGGAGGCGATTTCATTTCTCAGCGAAGATATAAAAAAGATGTGTATGCTATTCCGTATGAAGGTGAGGAAGTAAAACTTCATTGGGCTAATGCTGACCAGTATTATATAAAAACCAGTGAGTATTTCCGTAATTATCGTTTTAAACTTGATAGCGGTAAATATGTAGAGTTTACATTGAAAGAAGTTTCAACCGAGCAAAACAATGATAAACCACAAAACAATATGGAACATCGTTTTGCTCTATATAGTGAATGTCCGGTTGAAGTTATCAACGATGAACTACATATAAATTTTACATACGAACTTTACCCTAAAGCAACCAAGCAGAAAGCTTTGATTGAATCGGCGTTTAATGTTGTTAAGGATTTACTGCCTTCTGAATTTAAAATGGATGTCCTTGTTTTACGTCCTACGGACTCTGACCGGAGCAGAACATTGCTTCAAAAGCATTTATCGGATTATGTAGCAAGAAATACATTCGATTATTTTATTCATAAAGATTTAAAGGGTTTTCTATCGAGGGAACTTGATTTCTATATCAAGAATGAGATACTTGAAATTGATGATATAGATGCGCGCACTACAGAGTCATTCCTTGCACATCTTACTATCATTAAAGCAATAAAGAATGTTGGTAGTAAGATAATAGAATTCCTTGCATCATTGGAGAACTTTCAGAAACGACTGTGGCTTAAAAAGAAAATGGTTGTTTCTGCAGATTATTGTATTACTTTGGATCGTGTACCGGAGAAGTTCTATGCAGAAATTTGTGCTAATGATTCCCAGAGGGAGGAATGGGTAAAACTTTTTGCTATTGATGAAATTAAATCATCTCAGCCTGAAGGCTTTTTTAATGAAGGAGCTGTAACAGGGTACTCTATTCCGCTTACAGAACAATTCTTGAAGGAAAATCCTTTTTTAGTTTTGGATACAGCATTTTTTACAGATGATTTTAAGCGTAAACTTATTTCTGAAATTGATGATTTGGATGAAGTATGTGATGGATTATTGATAAATTCTGAGAACTTTCAGGCATTAAACTTAATCAGTGAAAAATATAATGGGGTGATAAACATGGTGGTAACGGACCCGCCTTATAATACAGGTGATGATGATTTTTTATATAAAGATAATTTTTGCCATTCGTCATGGTTGACTATGATGTATGACAGGATTAGTTTATTATATTCGATTTTGTCAGATAATAGTTGGTGTTCGTTAAATATAAATGATATTGAACTTTTTAACCTAATGAAACTTTTAGAGACTATGAATTGGAGTACCCGTACAAATCTGACAGTGAAAATGTCTCATTTAAGTGGTATGAAAATGTCTCATATTGATAAAAAAGTACCTAAAATTAAGGAGTCAATAATTTTATTATCTAAGGGTTTAGATTATAAGTTAACCCCAATATATGAACAATGTTCTTGGGATGAGGCTTTTGATCGATATACATCGTGGATAGATAGAAATAACTCTTCAAGGCCAGAAGATTGGACTCATCGAAGTGTTAGACAGGCAGCTTTAGAATATGGGGTTGATATAGAAAATTCCAAAGAATTTGATATCTTTAGAATACAAAACGCTGATAAAATATATCAACGAGCCAAAAACGATTCTTTGAATGGATATCCTCATGATGATATTTTCAGAGAGATTGTGACCCCTACGGGGTTAAAAAAAATAGTTCTTGATGCAAAAGAAGTACTTCTAGCTTCTTCATATTTAAAAAAGATAAATGGCCAATATGTTCCTGTACGGCCTAAAGGTGACATTTGGGATGATATTGGTATAAATAATGTTCATAACGAAGGTGGAGTACAACTTCCAAATGGGAAAAAACCCGTTAAACTATTCGAAAGACTAATAGCCTTATTTAGTCAAAAAAAATCTGTTATTTTGGATCCATTTGCAGGTTCTGCTACATTAGCTCACGCAGTTGTTAATATATGTGAAAGAGAGAATGCTAAGCATAAATATATTTTGGTACAAGAAGGCTATCGGTATTTTGAAGACAAGACGAAACGTAGATTACAAAATATAATGTATTCAAATGAATGGAAATTAGATAAACCTATAAGTCGGAAAGGTCGTAGTCATTGTTTTAAATATATGCTTCTTGAACAGTATGAAGATACACTAAATAATCTTGTAGTAAAAAAGAATACATTAATGGATCAGGAAGGAGAGTTCTTTGATGGTTATATGCTTGGTTACCTATTGGATACTGAAACCAAGGACTCGCTTTTCTCATTAGACTGGTTTGTGAACCCGTGGAATACAAAATTAAAAATTACACGAAACAATGAAACTAAAGAAGAGAAAATAGACCTTGTAGAAACATTCAATTATCTGATAGGGCTTAAGGTTCAAAGAATTTCGTATCCTAAATCGGATATCTGTGTGGTAGAAGGATATAACCGTAAGGAAGAACATATACTTATAATATGGAGAGACTGTACGAAAGTCTCAAATGAAGACCTCAATGAATTCTTTAGAAGAATGGCATATTCTACTCGTGACAAAGAATTTGATAAGATATATGTAAACGGTGACAACAATCTTGAAAACCTCAAGACTGATGCAGATACGTGGAAAGTAACCTTGATAGAACAGGAATTCAGTAAAAGAATGTTTGAGGCAGAATAACTATGGCGAAACAAAGAAGAACGACAAATACAGTTCCTCAAACTTTGAGTAACTCTCTTGTACTGAACAGATTTATATTGAATCTGTTCGGTACAAAGTCTTTGAGGGAATTAAGCGAAAATCTTAAAGATCCTGCATACGAAGGATATACAGAAGATGGTGTATCCATTTTTGCAGAGCAATTGAAAGCCAGACTTTATGTAGGACATGAGATTACGGAAGATATGCTGCTTGAGTATGACCATAATATATTCAAGCATACTCAGGAAATCAGTAAAAACAGGGATAAAGAAATAAAGTGGAAATATTTCCAGTATCTTTCTCTTCTTTTTACAGAAATCTACTTGGATAAATATTTTACAAATAAGGAAAAGCTTCTTGAGGATATCCGTAATTATCATACTTTTGTATTCAATAATGAAAAAGATACAAATCATGAAATAGCTGAATTTACAGAGAATGACTTGAATAAGTTGGCTTTCTGGAGTGCTACAGGCTCTGGAAAGACACTGCTTATGCATGTTAATATTTTACAGTTTCAGCATTATCTGTCGCGTGCCGGTAAAAAGGTGAACAAAACAATACTTATTACGCCTAATGAAGGGCTTACCAATCAGCATATCGGTGAATTCGGACAGAGTTCTATTGAGGCACAACAGTTCAGTAAGTATGCGGCATCAGGCTTTTTTCATAATCAGAACATTGATATTATAGAGATAACCAAATTGGCAGAAACAGATGGTGACAAGACTGTAGCTGTTGATTCTTTTGAAGGGAATAATCTTGTTTTGGTGGATGAAGGTCATCGTGGCTCTTCCGGTGATAAATGGAAGAACTATAGAGATAAACTCAGTAAAGATGGATTCGCTTTTGAATATTCTGCTACATTTGGTCAGGCTATTAATTCTGTAAGTTCACCGGCTAAAAGAAAAGATATGCTTGCGGAGTATGCTAAAGCTACTCTTTTTGATTATTCCTATAAGTATTTCTATAATGACGGGTTTGGAAAAGATTATCAGATTCTCAATATGGTTGATACATGGGATACTAATAATCTGCAAACCTACCTAACGGCATGTCTACTTAATTTCTATGAACAGTTACGCTTATATATTGACAAGGGGGTAGAGTTACGACCGTTCCTTATAGAACGCCCGCTTGCAATCTTTGTGGGAAGTTCTGTTACTGCAGACAGCGGTGCGGCGGCCGAACGTGAAAGTAGTGATGTGGTAATTATATTACGCTTTTTCCAAAGGTTTGTGAAAGAGACTTTGGAGTCTGTACGAAACATAAGAAATCTTCTGGAAGGGACTGATGGGCTGGTAAATAAGAATAATCATTCTATTTTTACACGTTCATTTAAATACCTGCGCAGTTTTAAAGATAAGACTCCGGAACAGATTTATGAGGATATCTTGAAAACTGTTTTCCATTGTACTGTTGCAGGTGCAGTTCTTCATCTTGACAACCTTCGTGGCCTTGATGGTGAAATAGGAATGCGTATAGGTAATGGTGACTATTTTGGGGTTATCAATGTGGGTGATGCTTCGAAACTTGTAGGAAAGTGTGTGGATGCAGGAATCAATGCAATGGCCAAAGATTACACCGATAAATCCTTGTTTGAATCAATCAACAAGCCTGAGAGTAAGATAAATATTCTGATTGGTTCTAAAAAGTTTACCGAGGGATGGTCGTCATGGAGAGTGTCAACAATGGGATTAATGAACGTAGGCCGTTCTGAAGGTAGCCAGATTATTCAGCTTTTCGGACGTGGAGTCCGTTTAAAAGGATATAAGATGTCTCTCAAAAGATCTTCGGCCTTAGATTCTTCCTTGCAGCCCGATTCAAAGCCTAAAAATATTCAGACATTGGAAACACTGAATATCTTTGGTGTAAAGGCTGATTATATGGAACAATTCAAGAGTATTCTTGAAGAAATGGGACTTCCTGCAAACGACAGTGATTTTGATGAAGTGACTCTTCCTGTATTGCCAGTAGTAGATTTAGGAAAGAAGAAACTTAAATATTTAAAAGTAAAGGACGGACTTGATTTTAAGAAAGATGTTGTGGTAAACATTGAACCTGGAATGCTTGATAAAGCTTCGTCCCAGGTTTCTCTTGATATGTATGCCAAAATTCAGGCAATGGGCTCAATAAAAGGAATGAATGATTCTGGGGCAAATGTGAATATAGCTACATTCTCTCAGAAACATCTTTCTGTAATTGACTGGAACAAGGTTTATTTCGACCTTATTGATTTTAAGAATGATAAGGCTTGGTATAATATGAATCTTTCTTTAGATAAACTGAAGGAAATAATGACCTTGTCTTCACATTGGTATGAACTGTCTATTCCTGCTCCTGCTATGGAATTTGGAAATTACAAGAATTGCGTTAATCTATGGCAAGGTATTGTAACTGCGCTTTTGAAAGGATATGTAGAGAAAGCATACAACAATATCAAAAGTAAATGGATGAGTGAGCATGTTGAGGTAGCTTATCTGGACTCGTCACATCCTAATTTTGAAAAGGAATACCAGCTTCTTGTACATAAAGACTTATCTGAATTCTATGAAAAGATACTTCAGATTAAAGATGAGCTTGTAAATAATAAGTTCATGAAAACTGTGCAGATAGGTTCCGGTCATAATTTTGACGTACTTCATATATCAGGACATTTGTATCAACCATTGTTGTATATAAACGGTAATGATACTACATTCATAGGGGATAATGGAACAAGTCTTATTGAGATTCGCCCGGTACCGTTGAATCTTGGAGAAAAGGATTTCTTGATGGATATTCAACATTTTGCTGATTCGGAGAAAGGAAAGATATTTATGAAGGATAAGGAGCTGTATTTACTTAGAAACAAGAGTAAAAAAGGTATTGGCTTCTTTGACGCTTCGGGCTTTTATCCCGACTTTATTGTATGGCTCATTTCGGGTAGCCATCAGTATATTTCTTTTGTAGATCCAAAAGGAATTACAAGATTGAAGCACTTCTCTGATAGCAAGATTGAGCTACATAAGGAGATAAAAGTGATAGAAAAGTCACTTAATGATAATGATATTACTCTTAACAGTTATATCATTTCTAATACTCCGCTTAAAGATGTATGGTATTGGTCGGAATGTAAAGGTCTTGATGTAAATAAAGTAAAACAGAAATTCAATGACCATCATGTTTATTTCCAAAGAGAACAGAAGGAAGTATATATTGAGATGATGCTTCTTTCGATGATGGAGGAGTAAAATAATTAAATTAAATCTCCAGCTCTCTTTTTGAGCTGGAGATGTGAATAGATAATTATAACTGATTAAAGCTAATAATAGTATGGAAAACAATAGAATTTTTTTTGATTTTAGACAAACTGATTATTCAGATGCCGCAGTGTGTAATGATAGTGAACTTGTAAATAAGGTTCAAATGGAAAAAATGATGGAACTTATTGAAGAACAGGTTCAAAAGTCTAAAAATTTTAAATTGCCTGAGAGTAATAAAATTGAAAAGCAGCAACATGTTCATAATACAATCTCAATATTTGGGAATAGAGGAGCTGGTAAGACAACTTTTCTACAAACTTCATTATATCTGATATCTCAAAAATATGAAAAAGATGCAGTCTTGTTGAAAGTATTAGACCCTTCTTTGTTGGATTGTAAACAACATCCTTTTATAAGTATAATTGCATCCATTCACGAATTAGTAGAAGAATGTATCAATAAAGATTATCTTAATAGGGGAAATATATCTAAAACAGATAAAGATAAATACGATTCTTCATATAAGAAACTTTTGAAAGGTTTACCTTTTATTGATGGCGTGGGTAGCGCTAACAGTTATCAGGATTGGGATGACGATTTATATGTTTCAATGCAAGGCATGGAAAAAGCCGAGGCTTCAAATAATCTGATTGATAACTTCATAGAGTATGTATATGACGCTTTGAAAGTTCTGAATAAGAAATGTTTCATAATACCTTTTGATGATATAGATACCAATATAAATAAAGGATTTGAAATTTTAGAAGTGATAAGAAAATATCTTATTACCGAGCAGATTATAACCATCTTAACAGGAGATTTAGATTTGTATAGTAAACTTGTAAGAAAGGCATCATGGGAAAGTTTTAGTAAAGACTTTTTAGAAAAAGAATGTAATTATTCAAAAAGAAATCCAGATGAGTTCTCACATATGATTAATCATTTGGAGAATCAGTACCTTTTAAAGGTTTTGAAGCCTGAGTATAGAATTCATCTTAAGACTATTAGAGAGGTAATAGAAAGTGGTGAGTCTATTATTGGAGTTTATATTAATGATTATTCATTTGCGGATATATCAGTTTGCTATCAATATATTCTGGATAAGATAGGTTTTAAGACAGAGAATATTCGAGTAACGAATCAAATAATATATTTTTGGGAAGGATTGTCTATTAGGACACAAATGCGACTACTTAAATTATTGTCAAATTATCACGATGAACGTCATAATGATAAAAATAATTTTACACATGAATTCATTAATATATTTTGGAATGATATAAAGCAGAAGTCATTAAATGCTAAAAGTTTGGTAAATGACGATAAGTACTATCCGGTAGAAATGATGAAGTTCTTAATTGATACTAAATCATTAAGTGACTGTAGTGATTTTATGCCACATACAAATGATGACATTTTGAATAAGGCTCTTTTGGCCATTAGTGCACAGTTTACGAAACAAGTGAACAAATCAGGTTTCATGATATTCGATTATTGGGTAAGAGTATGTTATATGAAGTATGTATTGGAGAGTTTTAAAGTTGATGATACTACAAATATTCTTGATGAAATTGTTAAATTCAGTTCTGTTTTAGAACATGATGATATTACAAAATGTATAGGATTAGTTGAAGCATATAGCAGAAGTAAATACAAATCTCAGTCGCTTCCATATAAAACTATGCCTGGGACGATGATAATTGATGAAAATGTAGCTCGAAATAATAATAGTTTTGGAAAATATCTTGATTTAATATCACATGGAACAATAGATCAGTCTAATAATCTTATTAGATATGTTTCTATTTATAAACTTTTTGCTGTAATAAGGGATTGTTTATTTAATAGCTTGAAGTATGGTATTCGTGAAGGTTTAAATAAAAGGCGTAATAACACTTTAATAATAAAAAAAATAGCTCAATTCAGAGGGTATCTTGAACCTACAATATTTGAAACAAAATATAATTATAGTTATGATAGTGAGAAATATAATTTGTTAAATGATGATTTATTAAGAGACGATGATGTTATATGGGATTCTATTACTTGCAATTTTATTGAATGGAAGAAAGATTCATTAAAGATATTTAGTTCATTGGGTAATGTTACACCACAATTACTAAACCGAATTTTTACAAGAACATATTTTACAATGATTAATATAGATAAAGATTCATCATATGTAAATATAGGACAAAAATTTAATGCATATATAATTGCATTCCTTAATTCTGTTTTGGTTGAATGGTCTTTTGAAAAATCTCAGATTAAAGGGCTGATTATAGATAATAGTGGTAGTATTGAATATACTTTTAAGAACAATATTTCATTAATTAAAGAAGGAGATTGTGTATTATTAGAATGGTTAATAAATTGTCCTCTAATAAAATTATTTATTGATCCTGTTTATTACCTCATAATTAAAAAATATAATCGATTGGATGATGAAAGGAATAAACTTGTGGAGTTATTTACAAAAAGAACTTTTTATTATAGAATACATACACTTCATGAAAAATTGGATATATATAATAAATTATCAGACAATTTGATGAATATCTTGAATTGGTCAGAACTGTTTCAATTTAATAGAAAAGAGATAGGACAACAACAATGGCTTTTTTCATTAGAACCTTTAGAAGATGGTATAATGTATTTGGATGTAAATATGTCAAATAATTTAATTTTTCAAAAAATAGATAAAATGTCTGTCATGCTTGAACAAGTTGGGTTGTCAATATATAATATAAAACAAGAAATAGAAAGTGCTGAATCATATTTCTCAAAAAGGTTTGGTAATATGAAATACGAATTAGATGATATTGATGACTTTAATAATAATTTCTATAAATATTTATGTAGTATAAAGATAAGATGATATGTATCCTATAGTCATAAAACTTCTTTCAGACAATGAGAGTCTTTTGGAATATGAGCAATATGCTAATACAAAAGATTATATAATTTCATTTGAGCATGTAAAAAGACGACTTATCTCTATAGAAAGAATGTCGGATATAAGGAAAAATGATAATTTTTATGAGGATATGGGACAGATTCAAATGGATAAATATAAAAGTCTTGCCCATTTCCTGTATAAAATGCCACAAGATATATCCAATGATTTATTATGTAATATTGGAAATTGTATCTATATAAAGAAGGAAGGATTTAATGTTTGGATGGATATACTTACTTATATCCCTCCAACTATCCTTATTGCTGGATATATTTATGGCAATTTGGAGTATTCTTTATCTACCATGTCTTTGAAAGAACTAAAATACTTGATAGAGAAAAGAATTAGTCAGTTTAAATATACATCTTATCCTGTAGTATATCTGCCAGAATTGAATTTCTTAACGAAAGAAGTTGGGCTACATGATTTGCATATACATTTGAATGGTTCTACGGAGTCGGATATAGTGTGGAATTATATGCTAAGACATCCATATAAAACTATAAAAAATTATGCAGATGAATTCAATAATAAACATTCTGTCAGAAAATTGGCAGAGCAGACAACTTTAAATTTTACACCGGAAAGGTTTGGTGAGAGATTGCTTGAAGCTAAAAAGATACGTTCATATATATGTAAAGTTATTTCAAATAAAATCAATGGTGTAGATGGTTTTAATAATGAAGACGAATATTGGGTTAGTAATATTTTGGGTATAGATAAAACTAAATCTTTTTCTCCGATAATTGATGAAATATTGTTCTATTTATATGTTTTTGATTATCTGTCACGATATGAGAATGATTTTATAGCATGTAAATTTCATCATTATCTTTTAATTAAGGGAATAATACATCGATTATCTGTAATGCAATGCTCGCAATATGGTTTTACCCAGTTTCAATATATAACTGAAACCCCTTCAAGATATGGCGTAGAGACAAGCTATAAAAATCGCTTTTTACAACTTTCTGGTGCAGGGGAAAATAAGTATTTATCTTTTATTGAGGGAAGATTTTCTCCTGGAAAGAATAAATTTGAGATAAATAATCTTGTGCGAAGAATATATAAAGGATTTAACGAGGCTAAAGCAGAAACTGATTCTCGTTTACTGGATGATGTTGAATTGTACTTAGTTGCGCATTTTATAAAGAAGAAAGAGAAGAACGTAAAGAATCTTCCAGTAAGGCACAGAGATTTAAGAACTGATTTACGAAAGAGGGCATTAGCTTTAGTACAGTATATCAGGACTAATAATGAATATGG